>PUMZ01000001.1 GCA_003551565.1 Candidatus Brocadiaceae bacterium
GGCGAGGCCGTAAAGGAGCAGGTGTTGCACTCGGCGGCCACGGAGGTTTTGAGCGAGGCGATTGCCAGAGAGGGCATGACGGTCATCAACGAGCTGGAAGCGCCCGATTTCATGACGATCTGCTGGGAGCCGGGTGAGGCGGCGAGCTTTGAATACAAATTGGAAGTGGTGCCCTCCATCGATCTGAACGAAGAGCAATATAAGGGCATGAAAATCAAGGCGCCTTCGAAAGAAATCCCCGAAGATGTTTTTGAGTCCGCCATGGAGAGATTCGCCCGCCGCTTCAGCGAATGGAAGGAACTGGACGGGGCGGCATGCATCGATCGGGAGGACTCCGTGCGGGTTGCCTTGAAAGTGATAGAACCCGATACAGAAAAAGAACTTCGGGAGGACAAATTCCATTTTCGCCCGGACGGCGGCCGGGTGGGACCGTTTGTGGTGGAAGGGCTCAACGGGGCGGTAACCGGTTGCAAGAAAGGCGATACCGTCGAGGTCAAGGGCCGGGTCGCTGACGATGCGCTCGCCGAAGGGGCCGATCCCGATCCGGCATTGGCCGGGTTGGAGGGTGTGGACGAGGTGCGTCTTGAGCTGGAAATAGAAAGCGTTCATCGGTTGGAAACGCCGGAAATCGACGATCAAATGGCCGAGAAAATGGGGCTTGAGAACGCCGAGGAGATACGTGAAGCCGTCCGTTCTCAGGTCGAGAGCGATATCGAGAGTCAGAGGCACGAGGCGATCCGCTCGGAGCTGCTTTCCGCACTGGCCGAGTGCATCGATCTGGAACTTCCGGACTCGCTTATCGAGCAGGCCGCGGAGGAGAACAGACGCCGCGCGGCGCTCGATGCCTGGCGTGAGCGGGGGATGGATCTGGAGCAGGCCCGTCAGGAGGCGGCCGAAGAGGATGCTTTTGAGCAGCAGGCGGCGCGGCATCTTAAAACCGAGTTCTTGCTCAAGCAGATCGGGGACAGGGAACGTATTTACGTGAGTGAATCCGAGCTGGAAAATCAAATCAGGGCGCTGGCGGCCCGCCGCGGCACGGACCAGGAACGCATGCGGCGCATGCTGGAAAAGCACGACATGCTCGACTCCTTGCGCAGGGATCTGAGGAGGGCAAAGATCATTGATATGTTACTTGAAAGCGCCGATCTCCATGAAGTAGAATGGAGTGAGTTCGGCGGTGGCGGCAGCGGCAGCGCGGAATAGACTCCGCCGGTGGTGAATTGCGTAATTCGGAACAAAAAGATGGCATGGCGCCCTAACTATCTACACAATGTGGTATTCCCATGGCAATGGACGAGCCTTTCAACGAGATGCTCAACAGCACTGTCGTTCCGATGGTGGTCAAGAAGACCGCGCACGGGGAGCGGGGCTACGATATTTTTTCGCGGCTTCTTGAGGACAGAATTATTTTTATCGGTTCGGTCATCAACGATGCCGTGGCCAATACCGTCATCGCCCAGATGCTGTACCTCCAGAACGAGAACAAGAATCAGGATATTGACCTGTATATCCATTCTCTGGGGGGGGCGGTGACCAGTGGATTGGCCATTTATGATACCATGCAGCTTTTGCAGCCCGATGTGGCCACCTACGTCGTGGGGCAGGCATACAGCATGGGCGCCGTGCTTTTGGCCGGCGGGGCTGCGGGTAAGCGCTTTGCTCTGCCGCATTCGAGGGTGATGCTGCATCAGCCCTGGGGCGGTATGGAGGGCACTGCGGCGGATATCAGCATCCATGCCGAGGAGATGGTGAAGCTCGAAGACTGGATCAAGGAGATACTGCGGAAACATACCGGCCAATCTCTGGATACGATTTCCGAAGATGCCGACCGCGAGTTTTACATGTCGGCCCGGGAGGCGAAAGATTACGGTATCGTGGATGAGATCCTGGAATCTTCCGGTAAAGATAACCCCTCTGAAGCATAATCAATACTAACGGAGGCATGTATGTCGCCGAAAAATATCGAACACAAGGAGTCCTGTTCTTTTTGTGGTAAAAGCTACAACGATGTGCGCCGGCTTATACGCGGCAGCCAGGACACTTTTATCTGCGACGAGTGCGTGGAGCTTTGTTATTCGATCGTGCAGCAGGAAACCTCGGGCGAGCGCAAGCCCCTGCAGATGGGCTATATACCGCCGCCCTCCGAGATCCACGGCATGCTGGAGGAATATGTTATCGGCCAGGAACGTGCGAAGATGACGCTTTCGGTGGCCGTGCACAACCATTACCAGCGCATCAACAATGCCGGCAGCGACGATGTTGAACTGGAGAAGAGCAACGTTCTGCTTGTGGGACCGTCCGGGTCGGGCAAGACGCTGATGGCGCGGGTGCTGGCAAAATGCCTCGAAGTGCCGTTTGCCATCGCCGATGCCACAACGCTTACCGAGGCGGGTTACGTCGGCGAAGATGTTGAAAACGTCCTGCTGAAACTTATACAGTCGGCCGATTTCGACATCGAACAGGCGCAAAAGGGCATCATTTACGTCGATGAAATCGACAAGATCGGCAAGACCAACCAGAACGTTAGCATAACACGCGATGTCAGCGGCGAGGGAGTACAGCAGGCTTTGCTCAAGCTGCTGGAAGGGACGGTGGCGAACGTGCCCACGCATGCGGGACGCAAGCATCCGGAAGAACAGTACATACGTATCGATACAACCAGCATTCTGTTCATCTGCGGCGGATCGTTCAGCGGAATCGAAGAAATTGTCCGCAAGCGTACCAACCAGCGGCAGATAGGGTTTACTCCCAGGCAGGAGGGCGCGGATGCCTCTCCCGACGCGCCGGATGGCAGGGATGCGGGCGCTCTGGGGGAGGCGCTGAAAAAGGTCAATGATGACGATCTGATAAAATTCGGTATCATCCCCGAGATGGTCGGGCGCTTGCCGGTCATCGCACCGTTGCTGCCCCTTGACGAGGATCAGCTGGTGAGCATCCTCCTTGAACCCAAGAATGCTCTTGTGCGGCAGTACCAGAAGTTCTTTGAGTTTCAGGGCGCCGGACTCGAGTTCTCCGAAGACGCCCTCAGAGAGATCGCAAGACGGGCGGTGGGCAAAGGCACCGGCGCCAGGGGGTTGAGAACGGTTATGGAAGAGATTATGCTCGAACCGCTGTTCCACCTCCCCTCCAGGAAAGAGAAGCATACGTATGTTGTGAGCTCTGAAGTGATCAAAGGGGAAAAATTTCTGTTGGACGTCCCGGAAAAAAGAAAAAGTGCCTGATTCTTTCTCAGGGCGGAACGTGAAAAAGAATTAACAAACGTTAAAGGCAAGAGGCATACGGCAAACGACGTCTTTTTCGCACACCGGCAATTCGTTGACGATGCGGTAAATTTGAGCGCCTGAGCCGGCAACTATCAACTTCTCAACACATGGAGGTTTGGCTGTGGTACGTGAAATAACGGTTTTGCCCGAATTCAAACCGGGCGAGCTCTCATTCCCCGTCATACCCGTTTTCCAGTATGACGGCACGCTCAAAGACGAAATGGAGGCCGGCACCCTTGACCGATCCGATGCCCTGGACCTTTACGAATGGATGGTGAGCATCCGTGAGTTTGAACAGATGATACTGGCCTTGCGCATGCAGTCTTACGAGCCTCTGCGCGCCCTGAACTTTCAATACAGGGGCCCCACGCACCTTTCGATCGGGCAGGAGGCCACAAGCGCCGGCGGATGCGCGGCGATCGGCCTCAGCGATTATATTACCAGCACGCACAGGGGCCACGGGGACGGCATTGCAAAGGGCTATGTGGCCATCAACGGGCGGACGGAAGCGGAACTCCAGGAGTGGATCGGGACGGAAAAGGCCGCCTCGCTGACGGGTGAAGAACTGCTTGAAGAGGCCAAACAGGAGCATATCTACCGCACGATCGCAGAGCTTTTTGGGAAGGAGGACGGCTATTGCCGGGGGCGCGGCGGCGGAATGCACATCGCCGATTTCAGCTCCGGCCATCTCGGCGCAAACGCCATCGTCGGCGGGTCCGTGCCGATCGCCACGGGGGCCGGCTACAGCAGCAGATTTCTGCGGGATGGGAAAGTGACGCTCTGTTATGCGGGGGACGGCGCTTACGCCAACGGGGTGGTCCTTGAATCCCTGAACATGGCAAGTATGGCGCAGTTTACGAACGAGCTGGCGGAAAATCCCTGCGGAGTGCCCGTGATCTTTGTTATCATCAATAACCACTACGGAATGACCGGTCAACAAGTGGGTGAAGTGAGCGGAGTCGACTTCCTGGCCAGGCGCGCGGCCGGCTTCCACCCCGAAGCCATGCATGCGGAGGTTGTCAACGGCATGGACGTGCTGGCCGTCAGGCAATCCATCGCAAGCGCCGCCGAGCTGGCCCGCCAGGGGAAAGGACCCGTTTTGCGGGAACTTATGTGCTACCGCTACCAGGGCCACAGCCTCAGCGACCCGAGGAATGAATACCGCCATAAAGAGGAGGAAGCCGCCTGGAAAGCGGTCGATCCGATCGATACCTTTCATGCCCGGATCCTCGAAGCCGACGTTGCCGCCGAAGGCGAACTGGAGGAGATCCGGCAGATGGTGGCCGCACGCCACGAGCGGGCGGCGGTAAGGGCCGCGGAATCCGATGATCCGCCGGCATCGGAGGTGACCAGGTATGTCTTCAGCAATTCGTTCTGCGAGGAGGTGCCGAAAGAGTTTGCAAAGCCCGCTGTTCTCCAGGACCCGCCCGTGCACGAGAGGAAAAACGGGTTGATTACAATGCGTGACGCCCTGCGGGAAGCGATGACCGAAGAGATGCTGCGTGACGGCAGGGTCATAATCTACGGCGAGGACGTGGCCGACTACGGCGGCGCATTCAAGGTGACCAAAGGATTGCTGGAAACGTTCGGACGTGACCGCGTTTTCAATTCCAGCATCAGCGAAGCCGCGATCGTGGGCACCGCGGTCGGGGCCGCCATGAGCGGCCTGAGGCCGGTGGTCGAGCTGATGTACAGCGACTTCGAGTTTATGGCCGGCGACCAGCTGTGCAACCAGGCGGCAAAGTGGCATTACATGAGCGGGGGGCGGAACAACGTGCCGATGGTCCTGCGCACCTCCACCGGGGCGGGAAAAGGATACGGCGGGCAGCACTCCCAGGCGCTGGAGTCGCACTCGGCGCATACGCCCGGTCTCAAAGTCGTCTACCCTTCCAACCCCTACGACGGTAAAGGGCTTTTGAAAACGGCGATCCGCGATGACGATCCCGTTGTGTTCGTCGAATCGCAGCGCCTCTATAACGTCAAAGGAGAGGTCCCGCAGGAAGACTACCTCGTGCCGTTCGGTGAGGCCGCACTCTTGCGGAAAGGCGCCGACGTGACGATCGTCGCCTGGGGCTTTGTCGCCGGATTTTTGCCGGATGTTGCCGATATGCTGGCCGAGAAACACGGCATCACGGCGGAACTCATCGACGTGCGCACGCTGATCCCGCTGGATATCGACACGATTGCAGAGTCCGTTAAAAAAACGGGCCGATGCGTCATAGCCAGCCAGGCGTGCCGCACCGGCAGCTTCAGCGCCGAGATCGCTTCGCAGATCGAGCAGAGGGCTTTTGACTACCTGGACGGGCCGATCGAGCGGGTCGGATCGAAGGATGCAATATCGCCCCAGTCGGAGGTGCTGGAAAACGCCTTCCTGCCGGATGAACAGGATGTTGTCCAGGCGGCGCTCCGCGCATGCTGCATCGATGGGTAGTGTGCGGACAAAACCTGTTACCCCGGACGAGGACCTGCACGATCCGGCCGGTCGCATCGGCCTGCAGGGGAGCCTTGCGTGGATTAACCGGGGTCGCGGCAACGGTCACATCATTCAGCCACGGCTCCATTGAGCCGTGCAGGCTTCCTGCCCGCACCCGGACGACGCGGCTCGCCGAATTGCGCAGTGTTGATTGAGGCCGCCGGGGGAGGGATGGGGACACCACAAAAAGAGAGCCCGTCGCGTAAGGTCACACGACGGGCTGCTTTGATTTTCCAGGCACCCTTTCATGCATGGATGGTTGGAAAACAGGTCAAAGAGGCGACACATTGGCTGCGCGCATGCCTTTGTCGCTGTCTTCGATCTCGAAACTCACGCGCTGTCCTTCCTGGAGGTCCTTGAATCCCTCCATATTTAAAGCGCTGTAATGTACGAACACATCTTCACTTGCGTCGTCAGGCTCGATAAAGCCAAAGCCCTTCTTCGCATCAAACCACTTCACAACTCCTTCAGGTGTCACAGTATACGTCTCCTGCAAAAAAATCCTATCTTACATCCGCCCGCCGCCTAACACCGGCGCGGGTCACGTTAACATAAATTATACCTCTTGCTTGAGCATAAGTCAAATGAATGTTTTTCCCTTGCAGCCGGCAGACGGAAATTTGATCCGATCCCGGAAAAAGTATAAAATACCAGTCTGCAATTCTGATATCGCCTTTTGAAAAAACGCTCAAGGCTCGGCCCCCACAGGCTCCGGGGCCGGATACATAACGGGGCCGTCCGTACTGTTTTGACCTTACACTCGAAAACAACAGCAAAAAGGAAGGTGCGACCAATGGCAAGAAAATGTGATATTTGTGGGAAGGGCCCGTCTGTCGGCAACAGTATTGCGAAACGCGGCAGGGCCAAGCGCGTGGGCGGTGTGGGAATCAAACAGACGGGGATCACCGGGCGTAAATTCAAGCCCAATATTCAGAAAATCTGGGCGGATGTTGACGGTAAGAAAAAGAAGATACGGGCCTGCGCAAAATGCATCAAAAGCGGCGAAGTCGTCAAGCCCCGGGCATAAGGGATCCGGAAACCGGTTTGTGGGAGGAGTTTTAACAGTTATGGCCATCACCAGGCAACAGGTGGATTATGTGGCGCACCTCTCGAGGCTGAGTCTCGGGGAGGAGGAGAAGGAACGGTTCGCGGGCCAGCTCGATCGCATCCTCGAATATGTCGACAAGCTCAATGAATTGGGAACAGAAGAGGTCGAACCTCTTGTTCATATGAGCGAGCGTCAGAATGTGTTCCGCAGCGATGAGCCGTCCCCCTCACTCTCCCGCAAGGAGGCCCTGGAAAATGCGCCCCGGCAGGCTGAAGGGTGTTTCAGGGTGCCGAGCATCATCGAATAAAGTTTTCCCGGGAGGGCCCGGCATGATTCCTTTTATCGATTTGCAGAAGCAGTACCGCCGCAATCGGGATCCTGTCGACCGGCAGATAAGGGAAGTTCTCGATTCTTCGGCCTACGTGCTCGGCGAGAAGGTGGAAAGCCTCGAGCATGAACTCGCCCGTTTTACGGGGGCACAGCACGCCATCGGGGTGGGCAGCGGCACCGATGCGCTGATGCTGGCGCTTATGGCGCTGAACCTGCGGCGCGGCGATGAGGTCATCACCACCCCGTTTTCTTTTATCGCCACGGCCGAAGCCATTGCCCTTGTGGGCGCGACACCGGTGTTCGCCGAGATCGATCCGGCCACGTTCAACATCTGTCCCCGGCAGATCGAGAGGGCGATCACCCCCCGCACGCGCGCGATCATTACTGTCGATCTTTTCGGCCAGTGCGCCGATTATGACGATATCAACCGGCTGGCGCGCCGCCATGGCATAGCAGTTATTGAAGACGCTGCACAGGCTTTCGGAGCGGAACAGGCCGGACGTAAGGCCTGTACTTTCGGTGATATCAGCTGTACTTCCTTTTATCCGGCAAAGCCATTGGGCTGTTATGGGGACGGGGGGATGGTTTTTACCGACTCCGGGGAGCTGGCCGGCATCATGCGTTCCTTGCGGGTGCACGGGCAGGGGCGGCACAGGTATGAGAGTGTCCGGGTCGGCCTGAACGCCCGTCTGGATGCCATACAGGCCGCAGTTTTGCTGGGGAAAATGCCCGTTTTCGAATGGGAGCTGCAGCAACGTCGGGAGGTTGCGGAACGCTACAGCCGTGCATTTGCCGGCACTGCCATAGCGCCGCCCCACATACGGGCGCATAACAATCCGGCCTGGGCGCAATACAGCATCAGGGTCGGGGACAGGGAACGGCTGCGCAGCCGCCTGGAGGAGGAAGGCATACCGACCTGCGTGTTTTACTCCATCCCG
Source organism: Candidatus Brocadiaceae bacterium (assembly GCA_003551565.1). GTDB lineage: Bacteria > Planctomycetota > Brocadiia > SM23-32 > SM23-32 > PUMZ01. Next base: position 8,053 of record PUMZ01000001.1, read on the forward strand.
CTCCATCTTCAGAAAGCGTTTGACGACCTTGGTTATAAGAAAGGGGATTTTCCCATTGCCGAGGCCGTAGCCGGGGATATCATGTCGCTTCCCATGCACCCCTATCTTGAACCCGATACGCAGGAGTTTATTATCGATACACTTTTGCGGCTGCTTTAGCCTGCCTTCCTCACGAGCCTCCAGCGCCGTAGCCGCGGCAGAAGGCAAACGCCGCAGTATTCACATGCGCGAAGTGCAGACTTCTGGAGCAGATGCCGAGCCGGGGGCTCGCCCGCAGGGCAAAGCCCCGTTTTGGATCATCACGTTGGCGACCGCCCCTTCGGGTTGTGGAGGGGAAGGCAGGTCAGGCTCAATCCTTTCCCCACAGATGGTTGCCGTAGCACGCCTGGCCGCCGAGTTCTTCCTCGATGCGGAGCAACTGGTTGTACTTGCATACCCGATCGGTCCTGCAGGCGGAGCCGGTTTTGATCTGGCCGCAGCCGGTGGCGACCGCTATATCCGCGATCGTGCTGTCTTCGGTCTCTCCCGAACGATGACTGACCACCGCCGTGTAGTGGTTGCGGTGGGCGAGTTCAATGGCATCGAGTGTCTCGGTCAGGGTGCCGATCTGATTGACCTTGATCAGTATGGAGTTGGCCGTTCCCGTGTCGATGCCCTGTTGCAGCCGTTGCATATTGGTCACAAACAGGTCATCGCCCACCACCTGCACCTTGTCTCCAAGGGCTTCGGTCAACGCTTTCCAGCCGTCCCAGTCGTCTTCATTGAGACCGTCTTCGATGGAGCGAATGGGGAACTCATCGCAGAGTGCGGCGTAGAACTCGACCATGCCGTCCGAATCCAGGATGCGCTGGTCCTCGGCTTCGGCAGCCAGTACATATTTGCCCTCCGCTTTGATGCCTTTTCCCTTGCAATCCTTTCCGTAAAATTCACTTGCCGCCGGGTCCAGGGCGAAATATATCTCCTCGCCCGGGGTGAAGCCGGCGGTTTCAACCGCCTCCAGCAGCAACCGCAGCGCGTCCCTGTTCGAGTCCAGGTCCGGTGCGAAGCCGCCTTCATCTCCGACCGCCGTGCTTTTGCCGGCCTTTTTCAGCACTTTTTTCAGGGCATGGAACACTTCGGCGCCCATTCTCAGTCCCTCAGAGAACGTTTCCGCGCCGAAAGGCATCACCATAAACTCCTGCAAATCCACGTTGTTGTCGGCATGTTGACCGCCGTTCAATATGTTCATCATCGGCACCGGCAGCCACCGCGCGTTCACGCCGCCGATATAGCGGTACAGCGGCAGGCCGAGAAACGAAGCGCCCGCTTTCGCCACGGCGAGGGAGACCCCGAGGATGGCGTTTGCGCCGAGTCGCCCCTTGTTGTCGGTGCCATCCAGTTCGATGAGCAGGGAATCGATATCCCTCTGCCCCAGCGCGTCGAGTCCCATGATTTCCGGAGCGATCGCCTCGTTGATGTTCTCGACCGCGCGCCGTACACCTTTGCCGCCGTAACGTTCTTCGCCATCCCGGAGCTCAACGGCTTCGTGCATTCCGGTGGAGGCTCCGCTCGGGACCGCAGCGCGTCCGCATCCGCCGGCGATTTCCACATCGACCTCCACCGACGGGTTGCCGCGTGAATCCAGAATTTCTCTTGCTTTTACACCTAAAATCTCGCTCATATACCCGCTCCCGTGCAATAAGGATTGCTGTTAAAAGAAGGACCACAACAGACGGTAAGATTTTGCCATAATCGTCTTCAAAAGTCAAATCAACCCCGTCAGGTTGCGTTTTACCGGGGTTTGGAATATCATGTGGCGACCGGGGTTTGCCGTTTTTTGCATTCCCGCCCATCACGCTGCATTTGCCGCCCGCTGTGGTTCTCCGTTACAATCGAAAGTCCATGTCCCCCCGGACAGGCCGGAACAGGCTTGGTGGAAACGGACGCCTGCCTGCTGCATGCAGGGGGTTCACTGAGTATATGCCATGGAATTATCCAAAGCGCCAAATTCAATGAAATCACGGGGAAATCAAGCGCGAATTAAGACGGGGCATCGTATATCGTTCGCCCTCCTGCTGGGCCTGCACCGGTTTCTGACCGGCCTGTCCCTGCCCTGCGCCCGCCGCCTGGCCCGTTCGGCGGCCGACCTGGCACGGGCGCTCGACCGCAGCGCCCGCAAGGAGATGATGCACAGGCGCCTGCGCCAGGTCTTCCCCGAAGCAGACCCATGCGAGATCCGAAAGATCGTGCGGGAGGTTTACCGCTGGCTTTTCGTATCCATCGTGGACGCCCTGCATTTCCATGAGCTGGTGCTGGCCGGTAAGGCGGAGGAACACCTGGAGCTGGTTAACAACAGCGGCCGGCCCCTGCCGCAGGGCGGGAGCGGCCTGATCTTTGCTTCGGGGCATTTCGGCTGGTGGGAGGTGGGCTGCATGGGTATGGGTGTGCTGGGATACACGGGCGTGGTTATCGCAAGAAAGATGAAAAACCCGCTGCTGGAAGCCCACATCTCCCGGCTCAGGGGGACCCACGGTCTACGGCAACTGCCAAAAGAAGGCGCATTGCGGCGGGGATTGAAGGCATTGAAAAAGGGCGGCAGCCTTGCCGTTATGATCGACCAGGACGCACGATACTACGGCATTTTTGTGGACTTTCTCGGTCGGCCGGCATCCACCTATGCCAGCCCCGCGCAGTTGTCCGTAGCCACCGGCATCCCGGTGGTTTTCTCCTATTGCATGCCTGAGGGCGAGAGCGACCGCTACCGGATCATCATCAGGGACATCATCTATCCGCAGGCGCATGCCGACAGGCAGGCCGAAGTGCATCGCATAACGCAGCGCCTGACAGACAATCTTGCGGAACTTGTCAGGACGCATCCGACGCGGTGGCTGTGGCTGCACCGCCGGTGGAAAACCTATCCGGGAAAGTACGATAACAAGAGTTGAATATCGTGGGCAATCCGCTAAATTCGTGCCTGACCGAAAAGACGATTTCATACAAACCCCATGCGACCGAAGGGAGCTCGGAGAAAAAAGTGCATCCCAAACCGCTCCAACCCGGCGTGGCGTTTCAACTTCTTACCTCAATATTGTGCTCCGCCCCGATTCCTCTACAGGAATTGGGATTGGGGTCCCACTGGAATTGGGGTCGGACCACGATATAGCTTTGAATAACAAAGCGATACGCATATTTTGGCCCGAAAAAAGGCCTTGCAGGCGATTTTCCCGTAACCATTAAGCTTGGAAGCAAGTCCTCAGTGAACCACGCGGTTTCCCCACCGTGCCCTGTGCCGGTGGAATGAAGATTATTCGCTATTGTCGGTATGCACCACACATTCTGCCGTTCCCGGGGAACGGCTACGGTATGCAGGTCTGATACTTAGTGCTCTGGTTCGTAAATACGGTAACGTATTCCATGATGTATTAGGCTGCCAGCGGTTTTTCTTGTACGGACACCTCACTTGTGCCGGGGAGCTGTTTCAGAAGTTGGTTCAGCCGGCTTGCGTGAACCGGAGTATGAACAAGTACGGCATGCTGATACCACCGGGCCAGACGGATGACCGACCTCCGAGCAAGGAGCGCCGACGCCCCGCCGGCCCCGTGCCGGTGGAGCGAAAGATTCACAGCTATGCACGCTGTGTAAAAAAGGTGGTGTAAAAAAGGTGCCGTTCCCATATAATAGTTGACAATACAGTCGATTATGCATGTTTTCATGCCGCTATTTGAGCTTAAAACGTGAATATGATACCATAAACGGACTTTAAGAGTTTGTTAGTTAGTTTGTGCGTTGAAGACAAGACGTCTACACAATGATTACGGAGCGAAACGAATGGGACGGCATAATCGCCGGCAATCGCAACCGGCTTGCTATCATCTTACACATCGATGCCACGAACGCAATTTTCTGTTGAACTTCCGCAAGGACAGAGAAAATTATCTGTTGCGTCTCCATGAAACGGCACGTCGCTATCCAGTGGATGTGATGACCTATATGATAACATCGAACCATGTTCATCTGCTGGTATGGGCCGAGCGCGCCAAGCACGTTTCGGCAGCGATGCATTTCCTCCAGGGCAGTGTCGCCGGCGACTATAACCGTCGTAAAGGACGGGAGGGTTCGTTCTGGAGAGGCCGTTATCATCCCACGCTGATCGAGTCGGGGGTGCATATGTCGCGTTGCCTTTTTTACATCGATCTTAACATGCTGAGAGCGCGCGCCTGCGACCACCCTTCGGATTGGGTAGGTGGCGCTTACAACGAACTTCTGGGGCATCGCAAACGCTACCGGATTATCAATCGTCAAAGACTTAAATGGTGCCTTGGAATGACCGGACAGCCGGAGGGTTCGTTTGAAAACTGGTACAGTGCGACGATCGCCGATTTTATGCGGCAAGGTTACCTGCATCGTGAACCGTTCTGGTCAGAAGCCCTGGCTGTAGGCAGCCGATCATGGGTAGCCGGTCTTTTGCCGGATTGCAGAAAAGTCAAGATGGATCTCGTGGAAACGTCTCTGTCGGTGTCCGAAGCGGAGGGGACCTATGCTTTAAACGCGCCCAAACGCGAGACACAGGGCTTTTGGCGCGGCATGGATTGAGTTAAAACCTCTTTTGGCCACTAAAAACGCAATCTAAGACCTTATTGACGCTGCTTGATGGCCACAACTCTTTCTTCTTAAGATGTTATACGGGAACGGCACCTTTGGAAGCTCCATACGGGAACGGCACCTTTGGTGTTTATACGGGAACGGCACCTTTGGAAGCTTCTTTCCGGCCGGTATTGAAGCTGTAATGGGGCGCCACGGCAAATGAGCGAAGTTGCTGAAAATGCGTAGGCGCTTAATGGCCAACACTCACCAACAAATTGTTAGTGTTCGTAACGTTTTGTTGATCAATCTGATATGTGTCTGAGATAAAATTCAAAATGCCAAATAACATTATATTTACTCTTTCACGGCTATACCGAGCTCGTCGAGCTGGGCATCCTCCACTTTGGCCGGCGCTCCGGTCAACATACACACGCCGCGTTGAGTCTTGGGAAACGCGATTGTTTCACGTATATCATCGATTCCTATCA
>PUMZ01000320.1 GCA_003551565.1 Candidatus Brocadiaceae bacterium
ACTCGATTGGGTGGCCGCATCAGTCAGAGAAACGGACGGTTACATCGAGATCGAGGACTTGATTGAGGCAAGCTATATCGTGCGTCTGCATTTTGCAGAACTCGATGAAACTGTGGAAGCCGGACAGCGGGTGTTCGACCTTGAGATCAACGGTGAGGTGCTGCTGAGCGACTTTGATGTCGTCAAAGTGACTGGCGCACCTCTCCGCGGCGCCGTGGAGGAGTTTGTTGTCAATGCCGCCGGAAACATGGAAATCAAACTTCGCAGAAGCGATGGTTCAGGGTTTGATCCGGTCATCAGCGGTATAAAACTGGTCGCTGAGAGAAATAATTAATGGTCATTTCGGAGACTTTTGTAATTTACAGTGTGTACTATCGGTTCTCCATCGACTGTAGGGGCGAATGGCCGTTCGCCCCGGAACGATCACATGCACAATTGCGCCGGCAGGGCGGCCCGGAAGCGTTTGTATATTTTCGTTAAATCGGTAAATAAAAATGCCATATACTGAAAGAAAAGTAATTTGCGGCTTGAGAAGCACGGAACTGATGTTCCTCATCACTTTAATCTTAACATCTACTGTGTTGGCCGGAATGCTGAAAGGCCATCAAGTGACGGATGATGTGCGGTTGGATACTTTAGAGGTTATCAAGGCGGGGGGCGCCGGGATGCTGGAGGAAATAGAACGCGAATCGGAAACCGGCAGGGTTCTGGCCCGGCTTGCGCATCCCCACGCTCCCAACCGGCCACTGCGACTTGCTGCGCAGAATGTGCTTGAATCGATGGGGCAAACTCCGGAGGATATTTCAGATGACATCGCGGACTGGCCGACGTGGCGTTATGAAAAGGGCCGCGGCGCCGCCACCCCCCACCAGCTCTCCTCCCGACTGCATTTGAATTGGAAACGTGACCTGGGATCGCCTCGTCGCGCATGGCCTGAACAGAGGGATGATTATGGTAAACTGGCATTTGATGTGTCCTTCGAGCCGGTTGCGGCGGGCGGGATAATTTATGTCCCCTCGATGGTTTCCGACCGCCTGAGCGCCTTTGATACGAACTGCGCCGCAAGGCGCCACCAATTCGGGGCGATAGTCCCCAAATTGGCGTAGGCGCTTAGTGGCCGTACATCGTTAACAAATTGAGGATGTACGAAAATAAAATAAAAATCCTTATTGCCTTGAAAAGGCATAACATACCAGCCCAGGGTGTAAGCCCTGGGAAAACGTCCAATTCCCCCAGGACCCGTCCTGTAAGGACGGTTCATACCGCCACGTATTCGCGTATTCCGTTTGCGAAACCATCCAAACATAGCAGTAAAACGTCCAATTATGTGGCGTCCCTACAGGACGCGGTTTTTTGGGTTGCGTTTGCATTCCCAGGGTTCACACCCTGGGCTGGTATGTTGTGTCCTTTCAGGACACGGCGGATATATCAATATTGCCCGTTTTTTTTGACTTTGCAATGCACTGCGCCGACAGGCGCCCCATTTTCAGAGCTAAGTCTCTGAAAAGGCGTAGGTCCTTAAAATACTCACATCGACATTTTTTTGTCGATTTACAAAAAAATAGAAAAAAGATAAATATCCAAGTAACGGATATTCCGAATTCAAAATGACAAGTTCAAAATAAATTACAATACTCAACATCATAAATATCAAAAATCAAAGGCTGTTGGCGTGACTGTCCTGACCACGGTACCGGGCCGGCAGTCATTTCTTCCACGAGGACAAGCCCCGTGGTGATGTCATGTGGCCGAGTAAATATTTACATAGAGTATCCAATGTTTCACTTACTTTATCCGCAAAGTTGAAGGACCGCCACCAAAACCCTCCTTTGCTTTGACATCCTCCTGATTTTAATGTAAAATGGTTTAAACACATAAAAACGATTTGATATGCATATAGAAATGGAAGAGAAAGTGACCATAGTTGATGTTGCGCGGCTGGCCGAGGTCAGCCCGGGGACCGTTTCCAGGGTGCTTAATAATGATGGAACCACCCCCAGAACCAGGGACAAGGTGCTCCAGGCCGTCAAAGAGCTGGGGTACCGTCCGAACCCCTTTGCACGCGGTATGCGTTCGATGCGCAAAAATTGCATAGGGGTACTGATGGAAAGCGGGATGGGAGAGGACGATCCGTGGCTGGAGAAGATAGTTCTGGCCATCACCTCGGCGCTCTCTGAAATGCGCCTTGGGTGCATGACCGAATTCTGGAGCAACGATAGTGAAAGGATGCCTGCGCTTCTTGACAGCGTTGACGGCTGCATTTTGCTGGGTAATTATCCGGACAGTTTCTTTCGTCGAATCGAGCGCCAATGGGCGCTGCCGCTTGTGACCTACAACGAAAAGATGCCCTACGAGCGGGGTATCAGTTTGCAGGTGGATTGGGACACCGGCATGAGACGTGCCGTGCAGTATTTGCTGGCGCATCGGCATGAAAATATTGGATTGGTGATAGCCGGTACGAAATACCCTTCGCTGCGGGCCCGTTATGATGCGTTTAAATCTGCGCTTTCGGATTTTGGTCGCGAGCCGGATCCCTCACAGACGGCCTCATGTGAAGGGTCTCCCGGGGGCACTTTTTTCAGTGCCGGCGGCGCATTGACCTCACAACTGCTCGACAGCGCTCGTCCGGTGAGTGCGATCATCTATGGCACGGATTTTATGGCGTTCGGCGGGATGGAGGTTCTTCGTGAACGGGAGATCAGCGTGCCGCAGGATTTAAGCGTTGTGGGTTTTGATAACACGGATTGGGGAAGGATGATGAATCCGCCGCTGACCACGGTCGGCGTGGATTATCATCAGCTTTCTTTACGGCTGCTGGAAGCCCTCGAGGTCCTGCAGGGCCGGAGCCGCCGTATGCCGGAACTGACACTGGAGCCGACCTTCGTGGAACGTAAGAGTGCGGGAAATGGGGCACATTGATATATTTATTGTAATTTTCTTTTTTTTTGCAAAAAGTTGCTGGTTGCTGGTTTTTAGTCGTAAGTCGCTTGTCGGTAGTCCTATGGTCCCGGAGCTGTCAGCGCTTTAGACAGGAATGTCTGTGTTACTCATCATCGACAATGTTGTGTCGATATACTGCAACTAAGCGCATAGTTCGTTTCCTTTTTATTTATAGGATGGAGTGTCATGTTGAACTTTGTGCGTAAAATGTTACTGATCCATCTGATTTTAATATCTGCCGTACTGCCACTGGCAGCCCATGCAGATTCCTCTCTGGTGCCGCCTTGGCGCGATGACGACCGTTTTGCCGATGTTGCGGCGCCCACTCGGGAAGCGGGTGAATTGTCGATCTCGCCGCAAATTCGTGCATTCCTGGAGTCGATGCTTACAGATGAGCAAAAGGATGAGACGTTCGGCATCCTTTCTGAGGAGGCTGCCTGGGGCTCGCTGGGCCCGCACGCGCCGCTTGGCCCCGCTGCTCCTGAGCTCCCCCGGCCTTCCGAGACCATTCAACTCGAAATACCGGACGATGCGCAAGGCTCCGGTACGGCCGAGGATCCTTATGTTGATGTGCTTGATGATTTTCTGAGCCAGTTCCAATACGAAGTGCAACCCCTTGCCAACGGATACCAGTCTTACCCCGATGACGGTGAGGTTGCCGAATATATAGCTAATCTATCCTACAAGCCGAAGACGGTGATCGTTCCGGAAGGGCACTACCGGGAATCACTGCGGACTCTCAAACGACCCTCTCGTCGGGATAATTTTGCGGACAGAGATATCTGTGTCGACGTGCCGCCCGGCATATGGCTCAAGGGCAGCGGTGATGTTGTCTTGGAGCCTGTAGTGGAAAAGGGGACAAACACTCATCTGGTCAATCTCAACATGCGCTCGGGGCTGCTCGGCTTCACGCTCAAGGGCTGTTCAGTGCCCGGCTTTGAACCGAGACCGGAGACCAGGGTTACTGCAATTACCGTTTATCATGAAGCGGTTGTAGCAAACTGTCAAATATATAATTTTACACATCAGGGCATCTCAGCCGCCGGAAGCAGGGGGCGTGAAGGGTCGGATGTTATCGCCTGGAACAACATTATTGAAAACATTGGACACAGCGGCATATCCGGCCAGTCACGCTGGCTGATTCAGGATAATCAAATACGTTACGCCGGCTTGTTAAGACCGGATGGCGGCGGAGGCGACGACCTCATTATAATCAGATGGGGGCTGGAAGGGACGATTGTCAATAATCTGATGGTCGGAGAGCGCCGGCCTCACGGACGCCATCTGTTCAGTGGTCAATCGGCCCATGAACTGCTGATTGCCGGCAATCTCGGCATCACGGTCGGCGCCATGCGGAACGGCCTCTGGGTCGGCGATGGTGCGGACGGCAATCGGTTGGTCGGCAACCTGGTGATCGGCATCGGTGAGGGCCAGCAATCGCGCAGTGCTTTTGCGGGGTTGACGGCCTCGGGGTATGGAAATGTGTTTGAATATAATGTTTCGCTTGGCAACAACCGGGCTTTTCGCAATGATGTGCGCGACACCCCTGATTCGCGCAGCCCTTATGCCAGGGAAGGTATCAAGGCTATAGGTGTCATCCGCCACAGTTTTGGAGAACATATTCGCCGTGGCGGCATGCCTTCCAGCGGAAGTGCGGAACAGGAAAATGTTACTCTAAGGAGGGTCGAAAGCGGTTTGCCCGAGATGCAATCCCCTGAATCCTTCGGTCTGTTTATAAGTGATGGAATAACCTCCGGGGGTGAACACGGAGACCTGCTGTACTGGCGTTTTGATATGGGGGAGAATCATTTTGTTGAAGATATGGCCGGAGGGGGGCATGTGGGCTGGCTTCAGCGCGGCGATTACGATATGTCCTATCCGGAGCGCGTTTCCGAAGGGCTTGATGGCGAAGGAACCGGGGCGGTTCGCCTGACGAGCGGGGCGTCCGTTGAACTGCTTGCTCCCGCTGCCCTTCCCAATAGCTGGACCCTGTCATTCTGGATGAAAGACGATCGGAGCGATGAAGCAATTCCTGAACACTTTGCAATTGATGAGCTTGTTTCGCTGAGGACTCAATTGCTCGGACTCAGCAGACCTTGGTACTTCCGGACCGATCCCGGGCTGATCGGGGTTGACGCGGGATGGCACAAGGGAGAAAACGGCGATGGATGGGATCGTATTGAGGTGCCGGCTTTCTGGTCCGAGACTCATGTTGGTGCTTCCTATTATGGTTACGGATGGTATACGACCCTTTTCTACGTGCCGGAGGAACTCGCGGATATGGCACATGAACTCCATTTTGAGGGTGTGGACGAACAGGCCTGGGTGTATGTCAACGGCGAATTGGTGGGTGAAAAATCGGTGGAATCGACGGGCAAGCGTGTGCAGGATATATGGAACAAGCCCTTTTCTGTCACCATCAAACCCCAACACCTTCAGGGCGGAGAATGGAACAGGCTGGCTGTCCGCTCACATGCTTCCGGAGGCGAGGCCGGCATCTTTCGTCCCGTTTACTTCATCCCTCCGGAAGGTAAACAGATGGAAATAGACCTGAGCGGACTTGTCGCTGAACGAGCTACTCCCGGCGGGTGGGAACATCTCGCCCTGGCCGTCGAACCGGGGAAGGCGAGCCTGTACGTCAACGGGGTTTTAACTCAGGTGAAAGAACCCTTCCAGTGGCCCGCTGATACAGAGCGGGTGCAACTGAAATTTTCGCGCCATGAAAATAATAACTTTATCGGGATTATCGACGAAGTGCGTATTTTGGATACGGCCGTTAAGGAAGAACGTGCGGGTCAACTTGCAAGATTCAGTTACCATCCCGATGCCCCGTGGCTGGCGGAACATGATGGGGACATGAGGAGGCTGATCAGTGAAGGACGTCTGTCTAAAGACCGGGCAGAGCTTCTTGCCGGGATAGGAGCACCGGATAAAGGCGCTATGACAGATACCCTTGAAAGAAGCGAGAGCGTGAATGATCAGGTAATGGCCGTCCGGGGATTGAGTCTTTATGGAGGATATGAATCGTTCACCGCCCTTATCAGGAATCTTGAAACGAGGGCGGATGAGGAGCTTGTCAAAGCTGTGAATGAGGCATTGATCCTTTTTGACGCCAGAAATGACTTTCAGGCTTTTTTGCGCCAAATAGCTGACGAAGGCAAGACCGCACTGCTGTCAAATATTATTCAGAACGACCGTTTCGACCTCGACTTTCGTGTTTCGGCTGTTGAAGTGCACCCCAAGCCCGGCGAAGAGGCTTCCGGGTTGATCGGAATGCTGAAAGATCATCAAGTAACGGATGAGGTGCAGTTGGATACTTTAGAGGTTATCAAGGCGGGAGGCGCCGGGATGCTGGAGGAAATAGAACGCGAACCGGAAACCGGCAGGGTCCTGGCCCGGCTTGCTCATCCCCATGCTCCCAACCGGCCACTGCGACTTGCTGCGCAGAAGGTGCTTGAATCGATGGGGCAAACTCCGGAGGATATTACAGATGACATCGCGGACTGGCCGCCGTGGCGTTATGAAAAGGGCCGCGGCGCCGCCACCCCCCATCAGCTCTCCGCCCAACTGCATTTGAATTGGAAGCGTGAGCTGGGATCGCCCCGTCGCGCATGGCCGGAACAGAGGGATGATTATGGTAAACTGGCATTTGATGTGTCTTTCGAGCCGGTTGCGGCGGGCGGGATAATTTACGTCCCCTCGATGGTTTCCGACCGCCTGAGCGCCTTTGATGCGGACTCCGGCGAGGAACTGTGGCGGCACTATGCTGACGGGCCGATACGGTTCGCCCCCGTTGTTTGGGAGGGGCGGATATATTTCACTTCCGATGACGGACGCCTCTACTGTCTGGATGCGGAAAGCGGGGAAGAACTGTGGCGGGTCCAGGGTGGGCCTTCCCAAAGCATGTCGCTGGGTAATGAGCGGCTGATCAACAGATGGCCGGCGCGCGTCGGGCCGGTCATGGGTGAGGGCGTGATTTATTTTGCGGCGGGTATCTGGCCGTTCCAGGGCGTTTATGTCCACGCGGTCGATGCCGGGGACGGAAATGTTTTGTGGACCAACACCGAAGCTTCGGACCACTTAGTCAGTGCTTTTTTCGGCTACCGGGGTATCGCCCCCCAGGGCTACATGGCGCTGAGTGGCGACAGACTTATTGTGCCCAATGGCAGGGCGACGCCTGCGGTTTTTGATGCTGAGAGCGGCGAACTGCTGTATTTTCGCCAGACCAGAGGTGAGGTGGGACAGGCCGCCGGGGGGTATCGCATTTATGCGCAGGGAGATTGGTTCTTCAATGAGTCACCGTGCGCAACGGGACGACGAAGTATCCGCATCCCTCAAACCACTCTTATATTCAGCGTGCAGGACGGTGCTCAGCTCGATGGCAAACATATTCATGTCCTTTCGGACGATTACTGGATCGGTGTCTCTGACGACAAATCGCTGTTTGCTTATGATTCAACGGTTCGGGACACGGGAAAAACGGTTGAGAATCGGCTGCGGTGGAGAGCCATCAGTGAACAGTACGAGATGAAGAGAGTCTGGGAAACAGACCCTGTTGAGAGCCTCGATCGTGTTCACCTGAAGGCCGGCTCGACCCTCTACGGCAGCGGGCCCGGTGGAAAGGTTCTTGCGATTGAAATGGAACGGAATCAGGAGAAGGCCAATGGACGTGCCCGGGCAGCGGTGTCGTGGTCGGGCCAGGTGGACGGCGAGGTTTTTAGCATGATAGCCGCGCGCGGCCGGCTGTTTGTGGTCACCGAGGAGGGGACGCTTTACTGCTTTAGCCCCGAAGAGCGCAGTCCGGCTGAATATCCCTTTGGCGTTAAAACTTTACCTGAACCACCACAGGAGTCAACCGATAGTGTGTCGAGGATGCTGGAAAGCATTGATCGCAGCGACGGCTATGCGCTGGTGCTCGGCATAGGAGATGGCGATATACTCGATGCCCTGATCCAAGCGTCCGAAATGCACATTGTCGCCGTTGATCCCGATGAAGAGAAGGTCGATGAGATGCGCAGACGGCTGGACGATGCGGGATTTTACGGCCGGCGTGCCGGTGTTATCCATCATGATCCTGCGGACCTGGATGTCCCGCCCCACATGTTTGAACTGGTCCTTACAGAGGATTTGTCCGTCTTTGAGCAATTGGACAGTAGAAAGCTGGTGAGGGTGTTTTCACATAACCTTCGACCTTATGGAGGTGTTGCGTTTCTACCTCTCCCAGCCGACCGGCGCACGGATTTCGAATCAGCAGTGAGGAATAGCGGTTTGGAGAACCTCGAATATGCGCAACTCGACGATTATGTCCGTGTGCGGCGTACGGGTAAGCTTCACGGGGCCGGCCGGTGGACTCATGAATTGGCCGATGCAGCCAACACCAAGCATTCGACAGACACTCTGGTCAAAGGACCATTGGGGATTGCGTGGTTCGGCGGGCCCGACAACAGTAAAGTGCTGCCCAGGCACGGTGACGGGCCGGTTTCGCAGGTTGTACGAGGGCGCTCGATCATTATGGGCACAAACCATCTGATGGCGCGGTGCGTATATACCGGACGTGAATTGTGGAGCAAGAACCTGCCGGACGTGGGGCAAGCCTTCAGCACTACACGTCATCAGCCGGGCTCAACCCATGTCGGCAGCCCTTATGTGTCAACAGATGACAGTGTTTACGTGATCCATGAGGACAGGTGCCTGCGCCTGGATCTTCGAACAGGTAAACAGCTCAAGGCGATTGATATGCCTTCTGCTGAAACATTGCAGGAGTTGGTTATGGGGGAAGCGGGCAGTGATCCCGAGCCTTCTTATGCGCTGGAGCTTATGCGGCAAAAGTTGAGCAAAGAAGAATTTCAGGAAGTCTCTTCTGTACAATGGGGGAACATTAGAATCAAAGACGACTTTTTGATCGCAGCAGCGTATCCACACCGTTTCGATGATTCCCGTGTAGGCGGTCAAAACTGGAATCATACGTCCAGTGAATATCTGGTCGTTATAGACCGCCATTCAGGCGAGGTCATGTGGGCTTACCGTGCCCGATATGGTATTCGCCACACCGGTGTGGCGGCCGGTGCCGACCGCGTCTTTGTTCTGGATAATCTATCAGATGAAATTCAGGAAAGGTTGGCCAGGCGGGGTACCCAACCGGATATGACGCCTGTTATCCATGCATTTGAAACGAAGGGCGGAGAGAAGCTGTGGAGCTATGATGATTTTGTTTTTGGAACACTGCTGAGCTATTCTGCGGCGCATGATATTGTTGTTCAGGGCGGACGGCCAAATTGGGTCGGCCGATACACTTCCCATCGCCTCGAAGATGAACCGCTTAATGATAAATTAAATGCCTTGAGCGGCTCGGACGGGGCCGAAGTGTGGCGATTAGAATCGGAAAACGGGCTGCGTGGTCCTGTATCTTTGAACGAAAAGGAGAAACGTATTTATGGTGGTTCTGGCGGGGTCACCGTCTGTCTGCTTACGGGTGAAACTGGTGCACCGGTCTATTCGCTAGGAGGACACGGATGCGGCTCACAAAATACCGGACAAAAAATCATCACATTCCGGGCCGGATCGGCGGCGTATTACGACATTATAAGGGATGAAAGCGTTTTATTGTCCGGGTTCAGGTCCGGCTGCAATGAAAACATGGTCCCCGCAGATGGTGTGCTTGTTGTTCCGGACTATACCCGAACATGCTCATGCAATTACAAAATTCAGACTTCGCTTGGCCTGGTGTATTCGCCGGGCAAAATGCATTGGTCCCAATGATTTTTTCAAGTGGGTGGCTTAACCCGGACAAACCGGAAAGGTCGATGTTTGTGGTGGTGATAGCGTAAACGTGGTTCACTGTATATTTACCTTTACCAGCAACCGGCAACCCACAATTTTTTGCAAAAAAAAAGCAAGAAGGTTATAATTAATATCTTATCGTATTATCTTTTCAGCGGGGTTATTTTGGTATGTTAAAAATATCACTTATGCGCATACGGTGCAGGATTTGGCTGGCGGTGGCAGCCGCTATTTTAGTTGCTGCGAATGTTTCTATAGCAGAAGATTACTTTATAGCCGGTCCCTATACGACCCGCGTGGATCACGAGAGCGCTCAGATAATCTGGGTTTCTCCTTCGGGCACCGAGGCCGGAGAGGTGGTAATACATCTTGCAGATGAACCGGATCAGAAAAAGCGCATCCGGCCGCAACTTTCTATTCCCGTTTTCCACGATCGCAGTGAGGGCGAGATGGATCACGTCCGATTGCTCGCCGAGGTCGAAAATCTCCGGCCGTCTGGAGAATACAGCTATAGAATTGAATGCGCTGCTGGAAAAGAGAAGCGCAGCGGAGGTTTTATGACGGCCCCTGCTCCCGGTGAAGATGAGGTGTTTGATTTTATAGTGATAAGCGATACGCACGGGGGACACGACGCGATTGCTGAAGCAGTAAAGGCGCAGCAGCCCGCGTTCGTCGTTCTTACCGGGGATTATGCCGGAGGGCGAGGACACGACTGGGGCGGGTGGATGAGCTATTTCCGCAGCGCTCGTCCCTACCTGGAGTCCGCTGTTCACTGGCCGGTAACCGGCGGACACGATATTCGCCCGGCGCGCAATTATCGTGCCTTTTTCGGTTTTAACGATCCCGATGGAGACCCCGCCGATGAGGACAGCGCTGCCAGCAATTACAGTTTCCGGTTCGGCAGCCTCCATTACATTATTCTCGATTCGTATTATGACTTTGAACAGCAGCTCGACTGGGTGGAAGAGGAGCTGGCGGGCAGCGACGCGCGTTGGCGATTTGTTTCGCTTCACGATTCCATATTCACGGTGGGCAGCCGTGGTTCGCTCCTGAGGGGCTTATACCGTGATTTTGCCGAGGTCTTTGAGAAATACGGTGTGGATGTGGTTATTTTCGGGCACGATCATGTTTACGAGCGATCCCTTCCTATCGGCCCGACGGACGGCAGCCCTGTGCATTACATCACCACCAACGCCGCCGGCAACTTCAGGGTGGTGCGCCCCAGCCCCATTGTTACGGGCGGTATCGGCAGGCGTGTGCATTGCTACACGCAGTTTTTCATAGACGGTAACAGGATGAGAATGGAAACCCGCACCGCCGACGGCAACCTGGTCGATGAATTTGAATTGGTAAAAGATACAAATGAGGGCGGATATCAGACTGAGATAATGGAAAAGACAGTAGATACGGACCTGGCGCTGGATATCGCACACGTTTATACGGGCGAAGGTTCCGGACGCTACAGCCGCAGAGACCTGATGGTTGAGTTTGCAGATTTTCCAAAAGCCGGTGAAACGGTGGAGATATCGCTCGATGTCAGCAGTTTTCCTGAAAATAGTGAACTGGTTGTTTACGGAAACGATGATGCGGACGGGTGGAGGGTGCCTTACTCAGTCTTTGATGCGAGCGGAGAATCCGTTAAGCTGGAAGTTGTTGTACCGGAAGGAGTGATCCATGGCGAAGGTCTGCTTGATCCCGCTCTGGAACTGCACGCGAATCTGCGCATCAATGGGCGCCAGTTTGAACCTGTAACTGTCAGGCCTACACTCGGTACGGCAACCGTCGAAATGCTCCAAATCAAGAATATTCAGGAACGGCTGGAGCTTTCCGCTTTGCAATACAGTGATAATCTGGTTCCGGCAACCGGACTCGACATCCCTGATTCCCCTCAATTCACCGGGGGATTAAGGGCGAGAGGCGCCCATCTCTTCTATACCTGGATCGAAGACCCCGATCAGCCCGTAAAATTAACGGTCACCGGCGGCGGAATATCTCAGAGCCGCTACCGTGACATGGGTGATTTCGAGATTGAACTGTATTATGCCGGCGACGGGGAAAGGGAACCTGGTGAACGATTTGCTCCTGTTGACCCTGATGCGGGCAGCAGACAGTATCTTATAGGTGCGGAGCCGGTTTCGAGTGCACCGGTGCGACGTACCGGCGAGCCGACGAAAATCGAACTGAACAGTCCCCATCAAGGCTTGCATATCATCCATTATGACGACCGGCGCGACAGCACGACCTTGAGCTGGGAGGAAGGCATGCCGCTGACTTTTGAGGCATCACAACTCCATAACCCGTCTTCATTTGAAGGGAGGAGAACCAAACAACAGAATGACTGGGATATGGTATTTTATGTTCCCAAAGGAACTGAAAGCGTAGACGGACATGCGGGGGCCTCCCGCGGTTCCATCAATTATCCTGACGGTGAAAAGGCTTTTGATTTGACAAATTATCAAGGTTATTTTAGTATTTCCGTTGAAGATGGACAGGATGGTGCGGTGTGGCGGCTTCAAGGATACCGGGGAAGCGAGATATTCTTCCTCAGTGTCCCTCCTTACCTGGCGCGCAGCGCCCGGGAACTGCTGCTCCCCCGCGAAATTCCTGAAATGGACCGAGAATGAGCAAGATTTATTACCCCTGGTTAAAACCAGGGGTTACCTAACCTCGCCCCTTTGGGGGCGAAGACGGAGACCTTGCCCCGGACGGGGCAAAATACGGCAGCCTCGGGTTTCAACCCGAAGTGATGATTCGCTTATGATGAATTACAGTTTTTACTCAATTTTTTAGGAGAAAGTTTTATGTTTGACAGCAGTGTAAAGCATCAGGGTAGTATATTGGCAGGTTTGAAAAAGTTACTGGGGCTGAATATGGCCGTGATGGCGTTTCTTGGCTGGACGGGAGCCGCTTCCGCAATGGCGGAGGTTACCCTTGTCGAGGGAGGAGAGCCCGTTGCGAAGATCGTAATATCCGATGACGCCGCCGAGGATGAGCGGACGGCGGCTGATGAGCTTGTGCATTACATATCTGAGATGTCCGGGGCGCGGCTCGAGATCGTCAACGAAGTGCCGGAGGATATGTCGGCAATCGTGCTGGGGGCAAAGGCTCCGGATGGTTTTCTTGATCAGCTCCATCAGGAGACCAGCGACGGAGCATCTTTTCGCATCAAGGCGGCCGATGGTCGTATCATCGTTGCCGGCCTGGAGAGCCAAGGAACGCTGTTTGGGGCCTACGAGCTTCTCGAACAGCTCGGCGTGCGCTGGTTCCTCCCCGACGAGATCGGTACCGTCTTTTCCGAAAGTCCTGACCTGGCCATTGCCCGGCAGGATGTCCTCGAGATACCATCTTTTTCAGGCAGACTGCTTCAGGCTATTGGGG
>PUMZ01000147.1 GCA_003551565.1 Candidatus Brocadiaceae bacterium
CTCCGAACCGGTCATGGTAAATACCGCCATGAAACTGATCACCGTGGTCGATACTGCCGTCAGCACGGCGCTGCCCACCTCGGAGGCCCCTTTCAGCACGACCTTTTTTCTGTCCTCATCGGGTGAAGCCTCATCGAGATGACGAAATACATTTTCACTCACGATGATGGACATGTCAACGATGGCGCCGATGGATATCGCTATACCCGAAAGCGACACGATGTTGGCGTCCACCCCGGCAAGCTTCATGATGATAAAGCAGATGAGAACCGCCAGCGGCAGCACGCCGCTCACCAGCAGCGAACTGGCCAGGTGCCCCAGCAAAACAATGATCACGATGATCGTGACCAGTATCTCCTCGCTCAGCGCCGTACTCAGCGTGCCGAGGGTTTCGTAAATCAGGTCGGTGCGGTCGTAGAAGGATACGATTTCAAGACTGCTTGTCGTGACCCACTCCGGCCAATCCTCGCGCGGTGTATCATCCAGCCAGCTCAGCCAGTCGGCTTCATTGAGATGCGCCCCTCTGTAACCCTGGAATCCCTGAGCGGCGGCAAACATGGCCACGTCCATGCGATCGACCTGCGAGTAGTCGATGACCGGTTTACTCGGAAGCCCCGGTTCGATTTCGGTGATAACATCCTTGACGTTCCGGATGGCCTCCAGCGGGTTAAACCCGTCCCGTACAGTCACCACTCCGCCGACCGCTTCCGAGCCGTCGATATCCAGTGCGCCGCGCCTCTGTGCGGGGCCGGTTGTTACATGCGCGACATCTTTGACGCGTATGGGAACGTTCTCGTTGACCGTGATAACGGTCTGTTCAATATCGCGTTCTTCTTCGATGAAGCCCAGGCTCCGAATGAGGTATTCCACACGATTGATCTCGATATTACGCGCACCGACGTCCAGATTGGAACGTCGCACGGCCCGAGAGACATCATCGACGCTCACCCCGTGCGCACGCATGGCATCGGGATCGAGATCGATCTGGTATTCCTTCTGGAACCCGCCAACGCTCGCCACTTCGGCGATGCCGCGCGCCCCCCACAGGTAGTAGCGCACGTACCAATCCTGAATTGTCCTGAGCTCGTCCAGGTCCCACCCGCCGACAGGATTGCCGTCGGGATCGCGGCCCTGGAGCGTGTACCAGAATATCTGTCCCAGCGCGGTGGCGTCGGGGCCGAGCGTCGGTTCGACTTCCGCCGGAAGGTCGCCGGGCGGCAGGCTGTCGAGTTTTTCTAGAACACGGCTCCTGGACCAGTAAAAATCCACGCCGTCTTCGAACACCACGTAAATCTGCGAAAATCCGAAATACGAGAAGCTCCTGACCTCTTCCACACGGGGTATCCCCATCAGCGCCACCGTGAGCGGATACGTGATCTGGTCTTCCACATCCTCGGGCGAGCGTCCCATCCATTCGGTAAAAACGATCTGCTGGTTCTCGCCGATGTCCGGTATGGCATCCACGGGAACGGGGTCGCGCGGCAAAAAACCCAGGTCCCAGTCGAACGGCGCCACCATCAGGCCAAAAACAATGACGACTATGAGCAGCAGCCCTACGATAACCGGATTGTAGAGGCAGAATCCCATAAGACGCCCCACCAGGGATTTCTCTTCAGTTGAGACTTGCGATTGCATATTCTGTTCTTGTTTGTTTTTATTATTTTCCATGTTTTTGCTCTATGTGATGTATGAATGCAGCGGACTGAGTGGACAATGATCTCACTCGATGCATGTAAAGGATTATTCGAGAGTTTCAACAACTTCTCCGCATCTCAGCATTGATTCGCCGAAATAAGGGTTGAGCACTTCTTCCACCGCAGAAAACCAGTCGGCGCCTTCGTCGTCGAACGCCATCGGGCAATGCAGGCGGTAGAGTGTAACACCCTGCGGTATGCCGAACTGATCGAGCATGTTTTCAAGGGCAAACGTTACCTCTTCAAGTGCGGTACGTGCTTCCTCTATATCACCGGCATGGTGGATACGGTGCAGCATATCACCGAAGCGTCCGGCCGATTCCTCCCATGCGCTCACCTGGACATCATCCAGCGGAGCGGTATCGATTGCATTGAGGGTTTCAACCGCCGTTTCGGCGTGGTATTGCGCACCCTCAAAATCGTCTCCCGCCAGCGCATCCGCAATATCCAGGTACCCAGAAATAACATCCTGGAGTTCTTCGAGGAAGGCTTCATCGACATCCCAGACCGGCTCAATAACATCTTCCTCTTCCGGGGGCGACATCATGCTGGGGCGTCCGTCGAGCTGCAGTTCGCTGTCGAGTTTGAAGTTTCCCTTGACGACAACCAGTTCGCCTTCCTCCAGCCCGTCCCGGACGTGATAATAGTCGCCGGCGCGCGGGCCAAGAGTGATTTCCCTTCCCTCGTAAATGATCAGCTCATCGTCGGGAACTTTAACATACACTATGGCTCTCTCACCGGTGATGAGCGGTGCACTCCTGGGTATAACCAATGGATACTCTCCATTCTCGGGTTCTACATCAGCATAGCCGAGTTCTTCCGCCTGCACGAGGTCAACGCCGCTGTCGGGACATGTTCCGGGCTCGTCCGCGATGTTTTCCGGATAAAGCGGGCTGATCCATTTACCGACCAGATCATCGGGCTTTGCGGCCCGGCCCCCGGCGGTCAGCCTTGCCTTCAGCACCCCGCGCAGGAACATGCCCGGTCGGAGTCTGCCGTCGGGGTTGGGAACGTTGGCGCGCAGTTTGACCGTGCGGCGGCCACGGTCGAGCACCGGGTCGACAAACACAATCCGGCCCTGGAATTCTTCACCAGGCAACGCGTTATCGGCCGTAAAGGTTATATCCTGCCCGAAATGCACCCACGGGAGGTCCGATTCGTAGGCCTCAAGCCGGACCC
>PUMZ01000163.1 GCA_003551565.1 Candidatus Brocadiaceae bacterium
ATAGCTCACTGTATAGGAGACACTAAGAGTTAAAAAGACTGCCATAGGGATAAGAGAAGCCTTTCTGAACTTTTTTGCAATAAGTGCGGATACGGTGGGTATGCCGGTGTGGTGGAACATGACGGCCGGCTTTGGGTGGCATGCAGCAACAACGTTAATTGCAAAAATGTTCCCCCTTACCCAGCCTATGAGGTCTTTCTGCTGAAAGTCGATATTCCTGACTGACATTTATTTGAAACTGTCGGATCAAATAACAAGAAAATCATAAATGAAATATGAGGAGATTTTACCATGATGAGTAAAAATTTTTTTGCCGTTGTATTGGCATTGTTTATCTTTCAGGCGGTCATTTTCTGTTCTGCAGACTCGCAAGCGGAGGAGGTCTCGTGGCCGGACGAACTGGTGTTTTTCGGACCGCTTGACCGCTCCCATCCGATCGTCGATGAAAATATCCTGTCCGATATTCCGCAAGATATGGACATCGAACCTGCGCCGGAATTCCCCGCCCTGAACCTCAAGCCCGAACGCGTGAGCTGGGAACCGGGCCGGCCGATCGATCTGGAACCCCATGTTGGTGAAACCAGCGAAAATACCGCGTATGTCTTCGCGGAACTCTATTCACCGACCGAACAGACGGTTACGCTCGGCATCGGGGCCGACTGGTGGATCCAATGCTGGATGAACGGCGAGCCTTTTTTCGATACTCTGGAGACGGGCAACCCGAGCGGACGTTTCTCCATACTCGACAGTAAAATCGAAGTCGAATTGCGAGAAGGACGCAACGTCCTGGCCATGCGCTTCATCAGGGGCCGGTCCAGCGCTCTGCTGGCGATTGGTGACGAGTCCATGTTCGCCGCTGAACGCCGGCGTCAGGCGCAGCGTTTCGGCCTGAACGAATTGCCGGAAAAGTTCTCGGACCGAATGATCTTCCCCGAAAGGGAGCAGGCGATCATCTCTGCGGAATGGGACATCGACCTCTCCCGGCCGGATGTTGATCTGTCAAAAGGCGAACTCGTTGGACTGGAAGAGATGCCGGAACGCCAGCTCTATCTGGATACTTCTGGCAGGCGTGCGGGTGCGCTTGACACACTCAGCCGGCATTTTGAGGATGAACCTGTCAGGATCAGACTCGCCAAGGACCGCTATCCGTACGAAGACCGCCACCTGGACGCGATCGTCTGGACCTCGCCGCCGAACGCCGACGACGAAACCGATCCCGACGGCCGACTCGAAGTGCGGCTCCTGGACGGCAGCGGTGATGTTCTGGGCGCCCACGATATCGACGAGCTTTCGCGCAACGGCCTGTTCTTCTCGGTCGGCTTCCCGCCGGCCTTGGAAGGGAGCGAAGGCGCTCTGGAGGTTGTGTGGTATGACGGTGAAACGGAGATCGGCCGTGCCCGGGAACCCTTCCGGGTCAAAGAGGCATCGGACGTCGCACAATCGGGCCGGATACCCCTGCAGGTTATTAATGAGCCCGGCGCGGTCATCAGCGCCGCTCCCATGACAACGGGCGTGCCTTTTCCGCGCGGCGCGCTGAATGATGAGTCGAACGTGAGACTGGTCGATGATCAGGGTGAGGAGGTGCCGCTGCAAACAAGAATCACGGCGCGCTGGTCGCGCTTCGGACCCATCAAGTGGCTGCTGTGCGACTTTACGGCCGACCTCGACGGCGGACCACGCGATTTTTATCTGGAATATGGGCCGGACATCGAGCGCAGCCGAGAGGATGATATTGCCGTGGAAGATGTCGAGACGGGCTTTCCTGGGTTGGAAGCGGGCCGCATCAGGGTGAATGAAGACGGCGCGGTTGAGTTTGATGCTGCCGGTGACGGGAATTTCCGTGAGGTTCTTGCTCCCGAAGCGCTCCGCGGCGCCTTTGTCGAGCATGAGAACGGAAAAGTCTTCACAATGGCGCAGGACGCCGAGCACGCTATCGAAGAGATCGGCAGCGAAAAGGTGGTCGTGCGGCGCGCCGGATGGTACAGGCACGAGGAGTCTGGTGAGGAGTTCTGCAATTACGTGACACGGTTCGTCATCCACCGCGGTAGCCCTGTGGTGCGCATCTTTCATACCTGGATATTCACCGGCGACGGGAACCGAGACCGGATCGCGAACATGGGATGGCGCTTCCCGTCTTCGGAAACTTTTCAGCCGGACGGCCTCTTGAACTGTTTCGATGATGGGACCTGGCACAACAGCACAAACCTGGTGCAGTTCGACTACCAGCAGTATGATCTGCTGGGCGGAGTGAAACGCGGCCGACGCGACGGGCGCACGCCAGGCGTCATGAGCGGGCGAAGCGACGGAACGCGTGTAACGTTCGGCGTGAAGGATTTCTGGCAGAGTTTCCCGAACGAGGTGGAGGTCAATGATTCGGGGCTGGTTTTTTATAACTGGCCGCGAAACAATCCGCGAGCGAGTTTTGAGCGGCCGGTGGCGGTCAGAGATGCTTTTCGCAACCGGTTCGTGCATGAGGGCGAGCTGCTGGATTTCCGGCTGCCGGACGAATATGTCGAGGAGATTTGGGAGGAGGCTACCCGTGGCGGCCGTCGCGCCAGACCGCACTTTCACCGTGGACGCCCAGAGACAGCGAACGCGCAGGGCATTGCGCGCACCGAAGAGATGTTCCTGTATCTGACCGACGATGCGGTCAATGCCGACGAAGTCGCGAAAACGATGCAGGGCCTGGACAATGAGACGCTTCGCGCGGTGGTCGATCCGGTATGGATGGCCGGCAGCGGCTGCACCATCACCGCAGCCGAACTGCTGTAAATGGCCTCACCGTCCCGGGTCAGCTGCCAGCTAAGCTTATACTCACCCTGCTGGTCCGTCCCCTCAAAAACACCGAGAAAACTGCTGCCCTCGCGCACCAG
>PUMZ01000377.1 GCA_003551565.1 Candidatus Brocadiaceae bacterium
GCTCGGCAACAGCCCGGCCAAGGCGCGGGAGTCTTCGCCTCCACTGATGAATTGCGCTACGTGATCCATCCCTGTGGTGACCCGATCTACATACTCCTGAAGCCCGGACCGTAGCGTCTCCGCTGCTTCGTCGATACTCCCGAAGGCGGACCGCTCTACGGGCTCCCAGTAAACGTTCGGTTCGATCTTTTGTGCACCACCTTCGCCGAGACCAATGTAGCTGTGCTCGGCCGCTGGCGCCAACTGCAGGATCCCCTGGTACGCCGTATACGGGTAGGTCACAATGTCGTGGAGGATAAAGTCCACCAACGACGCTTCGTCGAAAGCATTCCCTTTGCCGCTAACGGCTGCCACCGCATCCACATGCGTACCAAGAACGACCCTATCATTGTCAATGTGCTCATAGACAGGAATGAACATCATCAGGTCGGTGATGCAGGTAACCCGTGCATCGGTCTTGTCCACCACAAACACCACAAACGGGCCATCCAAGTCCTGCTCCCACGACATCCGGCCCGAAAGAATCCGATCGAGCACTGCCCGGGTCCCCCCATCGCGCGCTCCACCGGCCTGAAAGTCGTCATCCCGAAAACAGAGGACGGGGCCTCCCACTACGGCACAGATATGTGTGTCCGTCTCAATCGGATCAAAGCCTTTGTAGTGTCCAACGCTCACCACCAAGGAGCCCCAAATACCAGCATACGAAAAGCTCGGGGGTGCACCGTTTGAATGAATCCGCTCAAAAGCAGAACCAATGCTGCTCGCCCCATCTAAAATCAATGATGAATATACGAAATCAGACATGCAAAACGCACCCTTTCAACCATGCAGGAAGGCCTTCACCTTTTTCTTAATCGCCCTCTTCCGCCGACCAAGCTTGTACCAAAACAGTGCTCGTGACGAGAAGCGCTCAGTTAGCCCCTCCTCTATTGTGTACACACAAGGGTTACACGTTCCACACGGACGCCCCGCTCGAGGGCGATAGCAAAACCAGGACAGATCCATAATCTCTCGAAAGCCTTCGTTTTCCGCAACGGTCGCCATTTCGCGCTTGGTCATTAAAAACAAAGGAAACCTGAAACGCGAAAAAATACCTAAGTCGCGCGCTTTACTAGAAAGAACCCACCCTCCATCTTTATTTTTTTCAACATGACCTGCTAAAAACCCAGAAGCCTTATCGTCCGCATGAACGCTTAGTTCAAGACCATCTAGTCCTTCGCTTTCTGCATATCTAGAAAGCCAGTCGTACTGAGACCCCAGGTGCGCGCGTGACCGCAATTTCTCGAATTGTTTCGTTATCTCATAGTTCTCCGGAATCTCCGGAACGCTACATAACTTTAACGCTCCAACTCGTTCCGCTGCAGCCGGATCGATTTCATACAGTCGATTTTTAATTCGCGCAATGGCAGACAACTCGCTCAAGCTCGACTGCCGCCCTAAATCGATTAAGTAATGCGGGGATACGTTTCTTTTCTCCACCAGGACCAAATAGAGAACCCTGAAAGAAGAATCCCAACCGCCAGTCCATAATATATGCACACTTCCAGACAAATTCACCCTCCCGAAAAATACCCATTGAAAAACCATCAAGAACCTTTTCTGGGTTCTTAATGACTGCAACTGAAAGAATAAAGAACTACGCCTTCCGCATTCTCTCTTGATAGATAGCGACTCTCAACACATACACCAGGAGGACTGTGTTTAGCATCACGCCAGCAAGACTAAAAAGCATCACCGTCGCCACATCATCTTGAATAAGATACGCTCCTACAAGGATAACCGCGACGCGAAATGTCACACTGACCACCTCATATAGAAGGAACTGAGCCTGCACCCCTAAAACCGGAACGGAAGCAACCACCGGTCGGTTTACCAACCCCAGGAGGAACCACGCGGAAAGCCATCGCGCATATTCTCCCGCCACGCCCCAGTCCTCTCCAAACATCAATGAAAACAGCCAAGGCCCAAACAGCATTACAAGCCCGAATGGAAGAGCGCCAATCATAAGCAACGCACCGATAGCCATCAGAAGAATCCGAGGCAGGTTTTCTCCATTGTGGGAAGCTTCCGTAATTCGGGGATAGAACACGTCAATTACGGCCTTTCCGATCAAGGCCGTCGGGATGCCCATGGCCATCTTGGCGAGCGTGTAGAACCCAGCGGCCGCAGGACCAAAGAAGGCGGCCAGCATCAACACCGGCAGGCTTTGCGAGGCCGCGTTGATGAAGTTCTGCGGTGCCCGATACAGGGGAAAATCGCGGTACCGATGCGCGAGTTCTCTCAGAGGTGTATGCGGGCCATCTACGACCTGGCGTGCTTCTTCCTGGTAGCGCCTGCGCGCGCCGATAAACAACAGAGCGGCGTGCAACGCGTGGCCCAGTGTGCCCAGCACGATGAGTACCGCGCCCACCGGGTGCACCCAGCCGATGCCGGTTTTGGCACTGTTCAGGATCAGCGAATGCGCGACCGCGGAACGGGCGACCGCGCCGAACTGTTTCTTGCGGATCAGCCATTGTTGGGCGATCTGCATCCACGCGGCGAAGAGCATCGCCACGGGGATCAGAAACAGGTAAGCGGCAACGGATTCGGCGCCGAGCGTCGCCGTCAGCCAGTCACCACCGAACGCCAACAGGCCCACAGCCAACAGTGCGACGCCGAACGACAGGATGATGGACAGGCGGACCAGGCCCAGTGCGTCGCGGTCTTCCCGCGGCAGAACGATGGCGATGGGGTAAGCCAGCGCGGCAACCGGAATGGCGACTGCCACCATCGCCATGAAGGTGCCCAGCAACCCAAACGCCTCCGGCCCGTAGATGCGCGTGATGAGTGGAGCGAAGGCCATGGTGATGGCGTGCGCCCCTGCAGTGCC
>PUMZ01000081.1 GCA_003551565.1 Candidatus Brocadiaceae bacterium
ACCAGTGGTCTGCGTTCAGCCAGGACGCTGCCGCTGGTCAGGCAGACAAATTTGCTGTAGCCCGGGCCGGTAAAACGCCCGGAAAATTCACTCAAAAGTTCGAACCAAATGTCAGTAACGGGCATTCCTCCCTGCGAAAGGTTTGTTAACAACTTCCATTTTCGCAAAAGAGTGCCCTTATGTTCCGTTTTTCTCTTGGATCAACGCCTTTACATCTATTTTTACAAAGGGCTAACTGTTATATTGAAGTGGTTGAAAAAAACTCCGAACTTCGAAAAGATCAACTCTTCTGTCGATGGCCCCTATGCCTTCGAAAATCCGCCTTTTTCGGTAAACCGGGCTATCATATAAAAAAAGAACGTTCAAAAACTTGCAAACTACAACCTGGGAGGTGTTCAGTGGACTGCGCCAACGCATTCCCACCATGCCCTGTGCCGGTGGGATAAAGATTCAGAGCTAAGTGTCGGCATTCCAGACCGTAGCCGTGCCTCCGCCCGATCCTCCGGTGATTGCACTGTCACCTATCGTTCTTTTTGAAGTCATATGCACAAGCGCCGGTGGATCTGGGCGGAGGCACGGCGGAACGTGTTGCTTAAGCCTTCTGCAGCTAATAGTTTTCATTACAGACGGCACAGGGCCTGATGTTAAAACTGCGTGGTTTACTGAAATATCTGCAACCATTTTCACAAGACATGCTGAATCAGTGAACAACCATGGATCAAAACCAGACAAAAATGTTTGGCTGGGAAAGGACCGACGAGGTTAACGAGTTCGAGCTGAACAATTTCGACCTCATAGCGCGCTTTTATGACGAATTGGTTTCCTGGGCGCCCTACGACCTGTGGGTCATCGTGCTGCTGCGCCACCTGCAAGAGCTGGGGCTGGAAGAAGGAAGCCGCATCCTCGACGCAGCCTGCGGAAGCGGCCTTTCCACCATCCCGCTGGCCAGGAGAGGCTACAGAGTGACCGGGATCGACCGTTCGCAGGCAATGCTCGAGCTGGCCCGGGAAAAAGCGGCGGCCGAGAATCTGGAAGTCCGACTGCAAACAGGCGATCTTTTGGGACTGGATATCGGCGAGAGCTTCCGGGCGGTGATATGCATGCACAGCGGCCTCGACTACATCCTCGAACTCGACAACCTGCAAAAAGCCTTTTTTAATCTGCGCCGATGCCTCGAACCCGGCGGTCTGTTTGCTTTCGACAAATGTCTGGATGAACCCGACTTCTACAGGGAACCACAGAGGGACCGGCGGACGTTGCAAAATGCAGAAGCACTCTTCGAATACAGCTGGGACCGGAAACAACGCATCTTTCAGCAGGATTGCCGTATCGAATTCATTGACAGCTCCGGGGCGGAAAAAACCGTCCGGATGGTGCAGCGTATGCGTGCCGTTCCGCTCGGGCAACTGGTCAAAATGGTGGAAAAAGCGGGATTCAAAATGCTGAGAGAACCCCGCCAATTTACGGTGACCAACCCGGGTATGGGCATTTTCCGGGCAGTGTAATCTGCATATTGTAAACCAAAAACAATTATTGATATAAAGGGTTTAATAAAAGTATGATAAGTAGCATTTTTCAGGGTTTCAGATTCTACAGTGTGTATCTGCCGCCGGACAAAACGGCGGTTGACCTGCCTGGTGCAGGCAGGCCCTGTGGGCCTGAGCGAAAGCATGACCCCGGGCCTCTTTTGGGGTGAGCCCCGGCAGGGGCGGCGACAACAATAGCCCGCGGTGAACGGCGCGAGCCGCGGGGAACCGTAGCGCTTGTCCACGCCCAGCCCCGGAGGGGCGTGACAACCTTCGCTACCGGATTTTGTTTCGCCCCTTGCGGGGCTGATTGGATTGCGTGTTCTCTGTTTCCCCGGACTCCCTTTGGTCGCCCGGGGCTATTGTTGAAATCGGCCCTTCGGGCCTGTGCACAGGCAGGCGGCGTTTGCTTCTTACCGCATTTGCACCACGGAGAACGCGTGAAACAAGCGGATTAAGCGGTTTTTGGGCAGAAAACGGAAGATCGGACACAAACATTTGAACCATGAAAAGCGACCGACAACTCATGACCGAGGCCGCGGAAGGTGACATGGACGCCTTCGAGGAGCTTGTGCGCCGCCACCAGCGCGGAGCCTTCAACGTGGCATACGGCATGCTGTCGGATGAACACCTGGCGGCTGATGTGGCGCAAGAGGCGTTCTTGCGTGTCCTTGAGCAGGCCGAAACATACCGGCCCACGGCCAAGTTTACAACGTACTTCTACAGTATTCTCCGCCGTATCTGCATCGATCACTACCGCAAGAAAAAACCGAACTACAGGCCCGATTTCATCACCAGCGAGTCAGGCGCCGCCACGCCTCCTGAGATGCTTGAACGGCAGGAGAACGCGGAAATAATCCGTAATGCCATATCCGCACTCCCGCCCCGGCAGCGGATGGCGCTCACGTTGAAACATTTCGGCAAAATGAGTTATAAAGATATTGCCGAAACAATGGATTGCAGCACCGGCGCCGTCGATTCGCTCCTGATACGGGCGCGGGAGAAGCTGAAAGGGTTGCTGAAAGATTTATGATACGGCACAGGATTTGGTGGTATGATACGTTTAACTAATAGAGAAAGAATGTCAGGAATGAGGAAAGAATGAGGAAAGGATATGGACTGTCAAAAGACAAGAGAGAAAATCAACCGGTATATTGACGGAGAACTGGATGCCGGGCAGGCCGAAGCGGTCGAGTTGCATCTGGACGCATGTCCGGATTGCCGGGCGGCCTGCCTGCGCTCTTCCGCAGCAAGCCGTACTGTGCGGGCGAAATCCCCGGGCGGATCGACCGGGTCCAGTCCCTCAACGGCGCCCGCCACTTCGCCGTAAC
>PUMZ01000381.1 GCA_003551565.1 Candidatus Brocadiaceae bacterium
GTATTTTTCGCCATCAACAATTATGTCCATACTCATAAATACGCTTTAACGACAGATGGACACAGATGTAAAAAACCTTCTTTTTAGTTCATTATCTGTGTTTATCCGTGTTCATCTGTGGTTCTTTTTCCCGGAATACGAGACGTGGTTCACTGAGGACTTACGCTTGTTTCATGCGTCGGGAGCGGCCTCGGTGCGCTCGTACTCGAGCATGAGCCCCTCATGTTTCGCCAGACGATACCCGACGTCGCTGCAGAAGCACACCCGCACGTCGCACGTGCGGAAGTCCGCATCGGGCGGCCCTTCGATCATTTCCGCCGGAGTCAGGGTCCGCGCCACGCGGATAGCCAGCCGATCCTGAAGGGGAGCGCGGGACGGGCCGACATGCAGGCGGACGGTCTTCAATCGGATCCGGCGGGGCAGCCATCCGTTCTCCAGGGCCTGCAACATCGCAAAGGACTGCTTCCGCAGCATAAACCAGCCCTTGGTCATCAGCGTATGCCACGTTGTTCCATCGTCGCTGCCCTCGATGCGCTGCTGCCATATGTCCACGAGTTCCCGGGAGGGATTGTTGGCATCATAGAACAGGACCGGCTGGCCGCCGATGATCCGGGCGAGGGACACATCTCTTCCTTTGGCCAGGTCCCGTTGAGCCCGGCGAAGACGGTCGATGTGTCCGTGCAGAGAGCTTTGCGCCCATTCCAATCGCCGCAGGTGGATATCCCGGAGTGCCGGATCGTGGGGGTAACGTGTTTTTCCCCAGACGGCCGGCACTTTTTTCGCCAGCGTGCCGGCCAGTGCGGCGAGTTCTTCCAGACCGGCGGCCGCGCCGGCGAGGCGCCCGCCGGCCGCTTGCGTATCGCCTGCCCGCCGGAGGCGTTCGGCTTCCACGACTTCCAGGCCGGCTCCATTCACCTTTTCCCGCAGGGCTCCCTGGTAGAACTGAAGCAGCCCGCCGGTCTTATAATCTTCGAGCTCTGCGCGATTGCGGCCCGCCGCCGCAATCGCTTTCTCAAGATGCTCCAGCCCCGCTCCGGCATCCCGGCTGAGGGATTCCGCCCAGCCCGATCGATCATAGGTCAGGTACAGCATCGGATCGGTCGGCACGATTTCATGCGAATCAATGTGGTATGTCCGGTATCCCGGCACCTCCCGCCCCTCCGATTCGCTGTAGCGGCGGCTGAACGCCGTTCCTGAAAGGCGCCGCCATGCGCGGACGACTTCCCCGCGCGCCTCCGCTCCATACAGGTGCTCTGCCACGCGGTCCGGGAGGACGTCGGGGTCGATCGCATCAGGAGCCCAGCCGCTCTGTGCACTCGCAATCAGTCCGGGGCGCATCACGAGCGGATTGGTGGTGAACATCTCCCAGATGGTTGTCAATTCCCCGTCCGCGCCCGCCCGACGGCCCGCGCGGATGAACCGAGGGACATTGTCTGAAAGCTGCATCAGCGGCGGCAAAGCCACCTCGGCCGAGCGCCCCGCAGCGGGCGCCACCCATACATCGAATCCCGCGTCCCTGAACATGCGGGGCGCTTCCCGCCGGCGCCGGCGCATGCTCCCGTAATCCCAGTCGACGATGATAATATCCCGCGGCAAACCTTCCATCAATTGCGGGTAATGGATGAGCATATCACCCCATACCAGCAGTTTTTTGCCGTGTTTGCCGAGGAGTTCGTAAAGGAACAACAGCAGATCCCGGAAACACCTGAGGCTTTCTTCGAGATACTGCGGCGGTGAGCCGGGGGGGCCCGACAGCAGGGGGGACTCATCGCAATTGACATGGAAAAAACGGCCCGGATACAGTGGCAGGAGCTCGCTGTAAAGCTCGCCGAGCAACTTGCGCGTCTCCGGGTTGCGCAGCGACAGCTGATAGACCGCCCCTTCTTCACGCAACGGCGCCAGCGACGGATGGCTCAGGAACCCCTCGCAATGGCCGAGCGAGGCGAGGGCCGGTACGAATTCCATGTGATTGTCCCGGGCCAGGTCCGCGAAACGGTGGAAGTCCTCGTGCGTATACCCCAGCGGATGCGCCAGTTCGGGGCGCGATTGCCACCGGAATTTGTTTTCGAAATAGAGCATGAACAGATTTTTTTTGAACGAAGCGAGGTCGCAAATCATGGCCTCGAGGTAGTCGGGGCGTTCCACCTGCCTGGCCACATCCACCATCACGCCGCGCCAGGACATCGCAGGTTCATCGTATATCTCGACCGATGGGAGGCTGCGGTCCCGCCGGGGCCGAAAACACAACATCTGGTCGAGGGTCCTGACGGCATTTGCCAGGCCGGCTTCCTCGGAACCGGCCAGGAGGATTCCCTCCCCTGAAACGTTCAGGGCATAGCCTTCGGCCTTTTCGGGAACCTCCATGGTTTGACGGGCCGCAGCGGGTTCCTCTCCAACCCACAGGACATGGCCCCGTGCCGGGTGGCACTCGTCCGCCATGCGCAGCCCGGCGCCCAGATGTTTCCGGAATGATTCCACCAGTCCCTCAATCGTTTTCCGGTCGCGGCCGGAAGCACCTTGCGCGGGGAAAACGCGCGTTTTTTCTCCCATCGTCCATGTGCCCGCAAGGACACGCTGACGGACGGGCGTAGGAATAAGATCGGCCGTCCAGGGCGACGTCTCTGTCATAATAGGCTCCTGATAAAAACGGCAACGGCATACGGGAAACGACTTCGTTTTTTCACAACATCGACAATTTGTACTGATGTGGAAAACTTAAGTGCTTATGTGCCGGGTTCCGGCCAATACCTTCACCCGGCGGCGGCAGCGGTACATTACCGCTTTTCCCGGTCCATGCTGCGCTTGCGAGCGGTTATCTTTTACCTGTTCGCCCGCTCGAGCAATTGCTCGTTCAGACGCGCCAGTTCTTCCAGGAGTTCCGGCGCCGGGCCGGCATCCATGTCCAGTCCTTCGAAACCGCAGTATCCGATCCCAGCCGCTCCTCCCTCGAGCGCCGCTTCGGCCTGCGCCCTGATCCGGTCGGTTGCCGACGCCGGCGTTTCGCCCTCAACACGGGTTGCGATCCACGCAAACAGCGGTTTGTCCGGAGCCATTGCAGCCACCGTTTCCACGATCCCGTTCACTTCACCGGGCGTGGCGGAGTGTGCGAGGGTAATCCCGAACATATCGCCGTAACGGAGGTAGTCGCGGCAGAATTCGGTACGGCCGGCAACCGCCGCTTCCTGGAACGTGCGGCCCAGCGTGAGCAGCACCGGGCGCGCTTCGTCCATGTCCCGCATCCAGCGATAAGCCGGTTCGACCAGCAGCAGGTGGTCCGGCACTTCCTTGAGTTCCGGGGGAAAACCGTGGCCTCGCGAGTTCATCATCACGTGGGTGGCCGGGCTGAAACTGCGCCGCTCCCGTCCCTCCAGTTCCGCCGCCTGCTCGGCCACAACGTCCGGTTCCTCCACATGCGTCCACCCCAGCAGCGCCGGGTGCCCGATCGTGCGCGCGTCGGCGCCGAATACTCCGTAGAGTCCGTGCTCGGCCAGGGCATCGAGGAAATCGTCATTGCGGATATTCTCCCGGTAGTAGGCCCGGAAGTTCTGCGGCGTTTCAAAGCAGCCCCCGACCAGAACGTTCGCGCCGATTGACAGCGCATCCCCGATCCTGCCGGGGTGTTCGGCCCGGATCATCACCGGAAAGAACGGGCTGTCCCCAACCCTCAGTTCCGGGTCCGTCTCCACTTCCGGCCCCCGGTATTCGCGTTCCACCTTCCATCCCGCCGGCGGACGCGGCGGGCCCGTTTCACCCGCGATCGGCGGAAGATCCTCCCGCCAGGCGTCCCACATCGCCTTGAAGAGGGGGTTATCGTACGTGTTGCCCTGTTTCGACAGATCATAAGGGTTCCGGTATCCCGGGTCCGGTTCGTGCATCCAGCGGTCGCAGTAGTCCAGGAACGCATCGTGGCCCCATTCGTCCTCGAGCTGCAGAATGCGAACCGCCAGCGCCGTGCCAACCCAGGTATTGCTCGTCATGTTTCCGCGGTACGAGGTGCCGATCCATCCCGTCCACCGCGTCGGATGCAGGTGTTCGTACGGCCCCCAGCCAAGATTTGTCCGCCTCTCGGCGAACGCACGCCGGTGCCCCACATGGCCGGTATAGACAACGCCCGCACCGGTCCAGCAGTCATCATGTGCCGTCTGATCGTTCTCCTGGAACATGACTTCGGGATGATGCTCGGTCACGCGGGCCATATCATCATCGCCCAGCAGGGCGCCGGCCA
This sequence comes from Candidatus Brocadiaceae bacterium, assembly GCA_003551565.1. Lineage (GTDB taxonomy): Bacteria > Planctomycetota > Brocadiia > SM23-32 > SM23-32 > PUMZ01. The sequence goes on from PUMZ01000381.1 coordinate 4,226, forward strand.
GAACGATGGGCAGTTTGCGTCCGCTGCCCCAGCCGCCATGCGCCGGCCAGCCGCGGTGCCCGCCCCTGACCATTCCGTACAGGTCGATCCCGTACTGGAGCAGGTTGATCAGCAGGGGTTCCTTCTCCGCGTCCGTAAAATCGAGCGTCAGCAGCAGCGCCCCGTGGCCCGTGGCCCGTGCCGTGGCCCGGCCGTAGCCCCGGTGGTAGGGAGGAGAGGCGCGGCCGAAAAAGACGATGTCCACACACGGCCGGGAGAAGCGTTCGGCGAACCCGGCGATATCCGGGGTGTTGTCCGGGCGCGGAAGCCGGGGCAGCATCTCGCGCCGGAGGTCGCGCGCAAGGAATATCTTCTGTTCGCCCGTGGCGCCGCGATGGTCGGCATAGGACGGCCTGAACGCGTCCGGCGGTAACGGTTCGCCCACGCAGGTCAGCACGGCGTAGCCGGCAATGGGAGAGGCCCCGCCGCTGACCCGCAGCATGGCATCGGCGCTGATCGCCGAAAGGAGCGCGTCGCCCGGCTGCATCCCGATGGGCAGGTGTGCGCTCTGAACGGGCTCGTAGCGGCCGGTGTCGCGGCTGTCGAATCCCTGCCGGTTGGATACCAGCGGCGTGTTGAGCACGGCGCCGTGACGTGCCCGCCGCTCCAGCCGCTCCTCCGCGGATGTGACGGGTTCAACTTCGTCGTCGTACAGGGGGCGCGGATCGATGTCCGCAATGGTGACCGGCCCGACGACGTACCAGTCCCCGTTGACAAACTGCCCCGCGGGAACAGGCTCTTCGAACGTCCACGTTATGCCGTGGCTCGAGACTTTTTCCCGGAGCGGCATCTCTTCCAGCGACGGCGCATCCTGCGCGTTCTCGCCTGTATGGATCGTCACCTGCCCGAAAGCCGGGCGCGCAAGCAGCAGCGCGGCGGCCGCGATCATAACCACAGCTATGGATTTCTTCATGGAACGCATCCTCCCGTAAAGATTTTTCCTCAACCCTCCTCCAGCGCCCGCTCCACTTCGCCGGCGAGACGGTAGAGATCGAGGCTGCGTTCCTGCCAGCCCGAGTCAAGGAAGTACAGGTAACCGGTCAGGTTGTACACGCCGGGACGGATCATCTGCAGGCTGAACCGGCGGCTTTTGCCGGATTGCCAGCTCAACTGCCCGCGCCACTGCGCGAGCTGGTGCTCGCGCAGCAACTCCTCGCAACGCCCGGCCAGATCTTCGCCAAGCTTCTCCCGCAGCTCCGCCTCGTCCAGCGCCCGCTCCAGGACGATCCGCGCCTCGCACTCCTGCACCCCTTCGCGCAGGTACTCGTAGCGCGTGGTCGCCACGGGCCCGTCGGGCCCCGGCGCCAGCGTCGAGGAGCGGATGTTCAGGTAGCCCCAGTCGGCCCCCGGAAAGCGCTCCCACACGCGGCCCCGCCTGCGGCCGCGCCTGTCGGTGACGGCCATCCAGGTGTCGGCGCCGAGACGGCCGACGCCGCGCACGTTGGCCGTCACCGCCTGCTGGGCGATCCCGCGCCACTTCACCGGCAGGGAATGATCCAGCGACAGGCGGTCAAACAGCACGTGCAGCACGGGATTGCGCCAGCCGTGATCACTGCCGGTGTAATTGAAGTGGACGTTGAAGTAACTGGCATGATAGCGGAACGGACCAAGCCCGTCGTGCATCGGCTGACGCAGGTAATGGGAATAATTGACCCAGTGCAGATTGTCCGTGATGCGGTTCATCGCCTCCACCTGCTCGCGGGTGGGCCAGATATCGGAGGCGATGCCCAGGACCATGACCTCCTCGAGGCCGCGTTCGCGCAGCAGGTTCCGCAGCTCTCCAAACAGCCGCCTCCAGGGCGCCTCGCCTTCCGGCACGGTGTAATCGGGCAGCACGATGTTTTCAAGCTCCCCGGTGGCGGGATCAAGCACCGTCACCTTCGGGCCGTCCTCGGCGTGGCGCTGGTTGCGATCGACCTGGAACCCGCGCCCCGGCGTATCGTCGCGCACCAGGTAGAAATCCCAGACGTTCAGCACCAGAAGTTCGGGGGGACCCATCACCCGCTCGGCCGCGTCGAGGTAGCGCTCGAGCACGCTGGAATCGAAGCGGTAGTCCTCATCACCGTCCCCGTTTCGCACCCAGCGCACGATCGAGTGGTCGTTGCCCATGTTGGACTCGGCGATCAGCGGGGCATACAGCACGCTGCTGCCCATCGCCCTGAGGTATTGCATCGAGTGTTCGATCATCGCCAGGTGTTCCTCCGACCAGGGCTCGAGTCCGTACTCGAGCACGAGGGTTTCGGGCGATTGTACAAGCTCGATCCATGTCGTGAAATCGGCCGGATCCGGCACGCTCCAGTCCGCCACCTCCAGCCGCACCGGCACGGTTACCGCGTCATGGCCTTCGGCCGTCACCCGGAGCGTTCCCTCGTACACTCCCGCCGCCGCATCTGCCGGCACATGCACGGTCACCCATACCGCCGTCACCGCCTCGCGTTTGGCGTTCTCCGCCGCACGGCTCCGGTTGCTTGCCGCCGGTTCGGCGACCGGCACCTCGGCGGGCGGCTCGTCGAAAAGCGCCTGCAGCGGACGCGGCTCGCCCGCATAAGGGATCAGCTCGTTGCTCTCGGGATTGGTCAGTATCGCACTGTCCAGAGGCATCGCGTAACGCACCTGTATATTGTCCGGCGGAATAATCCCGCCGGCGCCGCGCAGTTCCCCGACCTCCGCCTGCAGGCCGCGCAGCGCTTCGCCGGCGCCAACGCCGACCTTGCCGCTGAAGAAGCCGTTGCGCGCGCCCGCAAGCCGGACCGGGCGCAGCGGTTCGGCCGCGTTGCCGCTGTCAAGGTCGAAATCCACCGCCACAGGGTCGCTGTTCCACACCCGAAGGCTTCCTTCCAGCGCCGGAGCGGGGGAACCGGTCAACCGCACCGAGCGCAGCTCGCAGGTATTCCAGCTCAGCTTGTGGACCGGGTGATCTCCCTTGTATGTGAGCGTCACGAGTTGCTTGCCTGCGGCGGGATGGTAAGGTGCGCGCACCAGCCGGATCGCCAGCACGTTCACTCCCGGGCGCAATGCTTCCGCGGGGACGGCCGCCTCCAGGCGCCGGTCGCGGAGCGCCAGGCGGCGCGCCGTCTCCTCATCGGGCTCTTCATCCCAGAGCGCAGCGTCTCCGCGCCAGCCCAGCACCTCGCCGTCCGGGCCGAGGAATGCCCCGGCGGGGTACGGCGCGGCCAGCTCACCGTCTCCGTCCACGTGCCCCCGCGCAATCTCCCGCCCGTTGACATAAACCACCGCTCCTCCGCGGTAGGTCAGAGCGAGGCGCAGCTCCGGCGCAGCTTCCCCTTCCGGCGTCCGGAAATAGCCGCGCAGGTGCAGCGCGCTCAGGAAGGGCGTGCGCGCGGCGCGCAGGGCGGGGGCCGCAAGCCAGGCGCTGTCGTCGAATTCCGCGTCGCTCCATCCCTCGCCCACGCCCTGCGGCGCGGGCTGGTAGAGCACATGCGCTATGCCGGCCCTCCGCTCGCGCAGGCCAAACGGAGACATGAGCGTCCCGAGTCCGCCCTGTCCGTCCGGTATGACCGGCGCCTCGAAACTGTGCCGCATCCGCCACCGGTCGAGCCCGTCGAGCCATGCCGCTTCCTCACCGCCGGCGCGGGGAACGGCGCCTGCCAGCACGCCGGCGACCATCAACAAGACCATCCGACGGACGAAAGAGCGTCCCACCATGATCATCTCCTCCTGCAAGAGGGTTCAGCACATTCTTTGGAAAGAGCCGAAGCACTCAATATAAATGAAAAGCGGCACATTTTCAAGCGGCATCGGCCCCCGCCGGGCCGGGCGGGATCTGGAACGGACAATTGTGGGGCAGGCGATCAGAACTTCCGGCTTCCATGCTCTGGCTTGCCGAACCGATAAGCTATAATAACTTTCCACAACTCAACTCCTTGTCGATCTTGCGGCTGCCGGCGTGGTTTGCAGACGGCGCCTGGAGGGACGCGCCGTGGACATGCTGCTTTCGTACATTTTTGACAAGGGCATGCAGAAGAGGTAAAATACTTTGCAAGACGTTGTGTTTGATCCCGGGAGTCTGGCCGAAAAGGTTGCGATAGGTTGTTAGTGAGCCCCTTCAGGGGCTCCGGATTCCGGAAAATGCCACGCTAACCGGGGACGCCTGCCTGCCGGCAGGCAGGCTTGAAAGCGTCAACTACGAGCCCGGTTTTCCGCCAGGCCCCGATGCATTTTCGCTGTGCGAAGAATAAGTTTTTTTCCGTCTACGGGTTGCCAAACATTTGCGGGGGCATCCCCGTTGTGCGGCGGCGTGAAAATTTTATTGGCCGTTTCTACCGCCCCTCGCCGGTGGTGCGGGGGTTGCCGGTGAACTCTCATGACCGGAGGGTAAAAAGAAGATGTCCACAAAATCGGGCGTTCTGTTGAATGTGTTGTTTGTTATGGTCGTTGCGGGCCTGACGGCATCCGCTGCCGGCGCCGTCGAGAGCGTTGATCCGCAGCAGCATCTGCAAAATGTCCGGCGCAATCCCAATCTTTATCGCTACGATGGCGAACACTTTGCCTGGCACGCCGGTTCTGCGGCCGGTGGTTTTCTCGATGCCTTCGAGGCCACCGGGAATGCGGAGTGGCTTCAGGCGGCTGCAGATTATTACGATTTCTACATCGAGGAGCTGGAGGAGGATCCGGACGGCAACCTCGGCTGGATCGGCGAGCCCGTCGGCGGCAGCGAGACGCTCCGTATTGATGCGCTCGTCGGTGATGCGATCCTCCTGCGCGAACCGCTCCGTTTCGCAGAACTCGTTCTGAACGATCCCGAACTCGAAGAGCGATTCGGGGAGAAGGCCCGGGAATACGTGGAACTGGCGGTACATATCGGCTGGGAAAAGTGGAATGAGCGTGAGACCTACAACCTCGACCAGGGCTACGGCAGCTACCATACCCCCCTCAGATATATCTGCGCCGAGAACTGGGAGTGGGTCGAACGGCCCTCGCGCGTGATCAGCGACAATCTGAACAAGCACTACGCCATGGGGATCGTGCTGCTGCGGCTGCATCGGATTACCGGCGAAGAACAATATGCGCAGCGGGTGTTTGAGATCTTCAGCCGGCTGAAATCCATGTTCCGGCTCCTCGACGATGAGGATGAGCGTATCAGCTGGAATTTCTGGATGCCGCACGGACCGTACGACATAGAGGGGCGAAGCCCGACAAGCTGGGTCGCAGTGCATCCGAACAGAGCCGGCTACCAGGCCGGGGAAGTCGGGCGTATCGTCGAAGTCTACGATTCGGGACTGGTCTTTGACGAAGACGATATCCGGCGCCTGATCAACACCAATCACTGGATGGACAGGGGAGACGGCAGCTGGAGGTCCTCCGACGGCACCAGCGACGCCGGAACGCTGTGGCGCGCACTGGCGCGCTTCGACGACCGCATTTATGAGGCCCGACTCGGCGCCCTGCAGGACAACGGCAACGATCGCAACCGTATCCAAAAGGCTTACCTTGAGCGGGTGCATCGTCCTCTGGGCTGGGAACGCCGTTATGTCGGGGATGAAACCTCCCTCCGCATCTACGACAGGGAGCCCGAGCCGGGACGCTATATCTCCATGAACCAGGTCATCCCGGGAACCATCGAGCTGGCCGCAAACGACCGTGCCATTCTGGCCACGCAGGTGCGCGGGTCCGGTGAACTGAGCATCTCACTGGTCGATGCCGACACGGATGAGAATCTCGGAACCATCCATCGGGAGCGCGTGGACGGGGACGGGGCGCGATATGTGATGCCGCGCTGGGACGGGACAAACCCTGACACCGGAGAGAAGGAAGTGGGCGAATACCTTGCCGAATGGAATTTCCGCGGTGAGACCCGACGCCAGCGCCTGAGCGTTATTGTGGGTGAGGAACGGGACGATCCGGACGCACCGGAGGTGCTCCAGCCCGGCGAAGAGCTCGCGATAGATTTCAGCGAGGAACCCGATCCGCGCCGATGGCAACTCGAAGGCGCCGCCCGCAGCGACGAGATTGCCCGCAGCGGTGAACGGAGCCTGCGCATGGGCGCCGGCGAGACGGCAAGGCTGTATTTCGGCGCCGGACAGGACCTGCCCGTGCGTATCAGTATGTGGGTCCATGAGGAAGGCGTCCGCCGTCCCGACGCCACCGGCGGTGAGGGGCCGCGCTGGGGCACTATCACGGAAATCGGGGATATCCTCGCTATGCGGATCGCATGGCGGGGTTACCTCGCCGGCGATTCGTCGTACGCCTGGACGAATACGGGGGAGAACCGCTGGTTCAATCTCCGCAATGCAAGGGTGCCGCGGCAGGAGGGATGGAATGAGTGGGTCTTTGATTTCACCGATCCCGACAACCCGACGATCACCGGCGGGGGCCGGGCAGCCAATATCAGCGGTGAATGGATGCCGGAGGGAGCCGTCGGAATTTACCTGCGCGGTTCCGATACCGGAGGCCCGCTTTACGTGGATGATATTGTCATTGAGTATCCTGCGCCCTGAGCACCGGATGCCGGCACCAGGAATGCCGATGGAATGGCGTGATGCATACATTCAGCAACGGGGGCGGTCGGTTCTGTCGGCCTACTCCCTTTTTTAACATGCCGGGTTGTTGCACGCTTCGGACGGCCCGCATGCGAGGCGGCGGGGTCGGTTCGATACGTACCGCCGATAACAAGACACCGACGCGAATATACAGGAGGTTTTAAGGATGAAAGTTCTCATTACCGGCGCCGCCGGATATCTGGGATGGGGGCTCGTTGATGCGTTTGACGGCCACCACGACCTGCGTCTTTTCGATATTGATCCGTACGACGGTCCGGCCGAACATGAGATGGTTGTGGGATCCGTATGCGATTACCAGGCCGTCCAGCAGGCCCTCGAAGGTGTGGATGGAATGGTGGTAGCACATATGGCCAAACGCACCCCGGGGGCGTATGACACCCCCGAACAGGCCTTTGACATCAACGTCAAAGGCGCCGCGAATCTTTACCACGCCGCCGTCGGTCATGGGGTCAGACGTGCGGCGCTGGTGTCGTCGATCAGCGTGGTGAATACGCACAAAAAACGCGGAACCTTCCTCACCCGCGAGCTGCCCCGCCGGGGCACCGGTCCTTACGAACTGAGCAAGATCTGTCAGGAGGTGATCGCCGAACAGTTCCACGCCATTCATGGGTTTCCCTCCGCCATCCTGCGCCCCGCCTATATCCAGGATGCCGACAGTATGAAGGACAAGTACGGCAGAAAAGCCGGGGAAGTGAACTGGCAATATATCGACAGGCGCGACATCGGCCTTGCTGCGCGGCTTGCGCTGGAGATCGACGATCTCGGGTGTGAAGTTTTCTATACGCTCGGGCATCCGAGCGCCGAAAAACATGCTGATGTCCTTTATACACGGGAACGGCTCGGATGGCATCCACGGCATGATTTTACCGACTATCCATCCACAAGCTGATAAAAGAGCGTGGGAGCTTCAGTTCATTGTTTTTCAGTTCCGTCTATCAAAAAATCAGACCCTTAATTGACCGAACAGCAAATCGGAACTACGATTGACGAAGCGAATTCCATTTCACGCTGAACCGGTACATCATAATGGGAGGATCCAGGATCCAGGCATGGAAAATAACCAGACCCCGCTCCGTAAGGCTCCTTATGAAACAGAGGATGAAATCGTATCCATCGGCGCGTTGCTGGTGTCCCTCAGCCCCTACAGGAAGCTCATCCTGGTGCTTGTGGTGAGCGCCGCCGTTCTGCTGGCATGCGGAAGCGTTCTGTATTATGTGACCAATCCTCCGAGAAAGACCGTAAGCATGCGGTTTTTGCTCAAATTCGACGGGGCCGAACGCGGTGAATATCCCAGCGGCGTACCGTTCAATCCGGCGGAGATCGTCTCTACACCCGTAATCCGGGGCGTCTTTGAACACAATGAACTCGGACAGTATGTGGGATTCAGTGAATTCAAAAATTCGCTCGTTGTCAACCACAGACTGCCTGAACTCGACCTCCTGCGGCAGGAATACGCCGCAAAGCTCGATGACCGGAATCTCTCTCCCATGGAGAGGGAGAGGATAAGGGAGGAGTTCGAAGAAAAAAGAGATGCCATTATGCGGCCGGAATACCGCATATCCTATGCCTACCGGGCCGGGCTGACATCGCCGCCGCCGGAGCTGGTGCAGAAAGCGCTTTACGACATCCTTGGCGGATGGGCGGACTATGCCGCCGATAAAAGAGGCGCCCTGAAATACCGCATTCCGGTCTATTCTCCCGAAATCCTTCAGCCCGATATGCTTGAAGACACCGATCATGTGGTCGGGCTCGACATACTCCGGCGCTACCTGCAGAGGATACGCAGCACTGTAAGGGGACTTATGGAAATACCGGGCGCCGAAACAGTCCGGGCGGGTGAAGGCAACCACACCCTTTTTGAGATCAACGATTTTATAAACGACATGATCGAATACGAGGTGGAACCCCTTTACTCCATCGTTGCCTCCGCAGGGCTCGGCGGGGACATTTTCCAGAGAAAACAGTATATCCGGCACCGGCTTTTTGCACTGGAGCAGGAACGTGAAGCCGCCCGCAGCCGGCTGGATCTTATAGAAGACTCCCTGCGCAGCTACGCCCGCGAAAAACACCCTCCCCGGGTCTCCTCCGGATCCGGGGCCGAGTTGGAACCGGAACACGGAGACCGGCCCATGCTCATCCCGCAGTTTGGCGACGGATTCCTGGACCGGATCACACAGATGGCGGTTCACGATGAGGATTTGCGCTTCCGCCAGAAGAAGATCGACGACATCATCCAGGAAGGTTTACAGCGCGTCGATATCGATAAAGAGTATCGCTTCTATGAAAGGGTCTACGAAGAACTTACCGGGGAAGCATCGGAAATCACGGCCCGGAAACAGGAGGATCTGAGCGAGATGGTCGAGGGGCGCTATGCAAGCCTCGTTTCCCAAATCACCCGCCACCTCAAGGCGATACATGAAATTTACGGGGAGCTCTCCGAACACAACCTTCACCCCCGGACCATGCTGTATGAACCGACCTCTCCCCTGACGGTCAGTTCGGCCTTTCCCACAAGAAAACTCGCCATGCTCAACCTTGCCGCCCTTGCATTGTTCACCCTGCTGACGCTTTACGGCTTCCTCCTTTACGCCGGTCGAAACCGCTGCCAGAGATAAGACATTAACGGGCCTGGACGCTAAAATTTCACGGTTCTGTCCGATTGCTGCTCCCAGCGGCCTGGCCCTTGATTTTACCCGGAATCTTGAATGTGGTAATGTGGATGCAAATAAGCAGGAAAAAGGAGGATTTTCTCAGGTGAGCCCCTACCCCATTTTACTGCCGCTGGCTGCCTACGTTTACGGCTCCATCCCGTTTGGCTTTTTAATGGCCAGAGCTATCAAAGGTGTGGATATTCGCAGCCGGGGCAGCGGCAATATCGGTGCAACGAACGCCGCAAGAGTGCTGGGGTTCAGGTTTTTCCCGCTGATTTTCCTGCTCGATTTTTCAAAAGGGTTTGCACCGGCACTGATCGCCGGCCATGCAGCGGGGGAAGCAACGCATTTTTCTCCCGCCCCTCTGGCCGTTCTATGCGCCCTGGCCGCCATTCTGGGCCATGTCTTTCCCGTTTTCCTGCGTTTCAGGGGCGGGAAAGCCGTGGCGGCCGGCACGGGAGCGTTTATCGTTCTTGCCCCCTGGCCGCTCCTGATTGCCGCCGGGGTGTGGTGCGCAGTGTTCGCCGCTTTCCGCTACGTTTCCCTTGCATCCATCCTGGCCGCACTTGTCCTGGGCACCACAGTATGGATCCCCGGGCTGAACCCCGATCCGGCGGGCGCAGGGATCTTCGCCAGCCTGTTTGGCACGGCGGCCGCCCTGATGGTAATAACGCTCCACCGCGCCAATATCGGCAGGCTGCTTTCAGGGAACGAACACAAAATCGGGAGCGGCCGCAAGCTCAGCCCGGACACCGACAGGGAGGAGCACATACCGGGCCCGGAGAAACATTGAACGGGTGGAGGCTTGCAATCGGATCGCTTGCAACCGCAGGCTGCAAAAGGTTAACATTGCTATAGCGATAGCAGGCAGAAAAACTCTTTCTTTACATTGCGTACGGAGTTTTCTTTTTTGATATTGCACAGAGGCGTGTATAATCTACAATGCAGCTGTAATAGAAGCTGAATGAGAAGGTCAGGTGACGCGCCGCGCACCTCTGCCCTGCAATCCCGCGGTTGGTTTGGAAAAAACCATTGTGCAACAGACTCATTTGCAAGGAGGAAAGACAATGCGAGAGCGAAGGCGCCGTCTGCAAAAGTTTTTTCCCGCGATGTCCGTCCTGACCGGCGCGGCTATTTTATTGCTCGGCGTTCTTTTTCTTTACAATTCCGCACCGTTTTCGCCGGACGGCGGGGACGGGGAACCGCCTGTTGAGAAAGACGAGGTGGATCGGGGGACGGATCGGGCGGAAAAACAGGCGGCTTCGCAGATGCGCAGGAATGTGGAGCGGTTCGGAATCACCTGGACATTTGATCGCGAATATGCCGTGGGCACGTTTGCAAACGGCGACCACTGGGTCGTCGGCCCCGTTACCATTGTGGAGATCGATCCAACATCCACCGACACCGACGGGCGCATCCGCAACGGCTCCATGCTCAATCCCACCCATAAAGATACGCCGGGATACGACTCTGCACCCCGAGCGGGCGGATTCTCCGCGGAGAACAATGTGGGGCGCCCGAACGGGGAGGAGATAAGTTCGTCGAATCCGCTGGTGATCGAGCCGGATGCTTCGCTCGTCTCAACGAGAACTCACGAGGAACCCGAGATGAGGCCCCATGTGGTCGACGCAGCCATCCTTACGGTTCTTGACAAGCCGCCGCCGGGGGGAAGTTTCCGGCCGCCGTACAGCGGTGAGGACAAGCTCCTTGAGTGGACTGCTTCAGATATTCGCTGGCAGCGATTGCCCCGGTTCCCGCAAATTCCCGACTCGGCGCCCTCACCGGACACCATGGAGCGGTGGATTGAGCGTCCCTGGATTGACCACGGCGGCGGCGTCTGGACCGGCAGGGAAATCCATCCATCGGGAAATATGCCGGACTACGGCCGTGATATGGCGCATCGAACCTCGCAGGTAGCGCTCGCCCTCTTGTTGGATTATTCTCAAGAAGAAATCGAACCGCTTATGATCAGTTTTCTTCAGCTTGGCCTTGACTGGTATGGAGTGACCCACACTTCCCCCGAGCGCTTTAACAGTACTTCCCAGGGTCACCTGTGGCACGGGGGCGGTGGGCACGGACATGGCCGCAAGTGGCCCATGCTGTTTGCGGGCCTGATGTTTGATGATCAGGATATTCTTGAATATACGGACGCGGGTGGTTACAGGCACCGTTGGGACAACCCCGACTGGGAGGACGAACCCGGTTATCCGATCTTCCAGGAAGAGCAACAGACTTTTATTATAACCCGGCATGACGTCGATCAGGAGCGGTTTGCAGACGACGGAAGACGTCGCGATCCGTACAGCGAGGATATGATCGGACTCCCTGAATGGGGGGAACAGCACATGAATAATCCGGTGCGCGACGGGAGCAATTGGGGCGCTTCCTACCGGTCGATCGTTTCGAATTCCATCGCCGGCCATGTGCTGGCCGCGAGGCTTATGGACGCAAAAGAAGAATGGGGGTGGGATCCGATTTTTGACTATCTGGACCGCTGGGTGGGTGCCGATGCGGAACACGGATCGTGGTCCGATGACGGAAGCAACGCCCCGCGTCCCTTTGTGCGCGACATGTGGGAACTGTATCGGTGAATGCGGGCTATGGCGCCAGAGGAACGCATAATCATACATCTGGACATGGACGCCTTTTTTGCGGCGGTCGAGGAGCTGGACCGGCCCGGGCTGCGCGGACGGCCTGTTGTTGTCGGCGCCGACCCCAAAGGGGGACGGGGGCGTGGAGTGGTTTCCACCTGCTCTTATGCGGCCAGGCGGTACGGGATCCACAGCGCTCAGCCGATCAGCGAGGCCTACCGGCGATGTCCCCACGCCGTATTCCTGCCGGTGCGGGGCGGGCGCTACAGCGAGGTGTCCCGGCAGATAAGGGAGATCCTGGAAGAATTCACCCCGCACATCGAGCCGGTCAGTATCGATGAAGCGTTTCTGGATGTCAGCGGCGCGGCCCACCTGTTCGGCGGAAAGTATGAATTACCCGTCAGAATCAAGCGCAGCGTCCGCAAAAAAACCGGCCTGACCGCCTCCCTCGGGGTGGCGCCGAACAAAATGCTGGCAAAAATCGCCTCCGACCTCGACAAACCCGACGGGCTGGTGATCGTCGAGGACGACGAGATCGAGACGTTTCTTCACCCCCTGCCGGTCGATAAGCTGTGGGGAGTGGGACCGAAGACCGAAGCCGTGCTGGCATCGATGGGATTGCGCAGCGTCGGCGATGTCGCGCGGACCCCGCTGCGGACGATGCAGGAGCGGCTGGGTGAACATGGGCGCCACCTCCATCGGCTCGCCCTCGGGATCGATCACCGGCCGGTGAAGAACGTTGGAGAGATAAAATCCATCGGGCACGAACACACGTTCGACGAAGACACCGGCGACGGGAAACTGATCGAAAACAAGATCATGTTCCTCTGCGAAAAAGTGGCGTTCAGACTGCGCAAAAGCGGGTTGAAAGCGCGGGCCGTGAGCACAAAAATACGGCTGGATGATTTTCAGACCCGCACCCGCTCGTCGAGCCCGGATGAGCCCGTCGGTTCCGCCCACGAGATCTTCGCCGCGGCGCTGGCCAACCTCAAGAGGCTGGATCGGCATGGGCGGAAGGTGCGCCTGGTCGGTGTCACGGCGACGATGCTGGAACGGAATGCGGCGGTGCAGACGGGACTTTTCGACCGGGATGCGGGGAACCGTTCGGCGCGCGAAAAATGGGAACGGCTGGAGCGGACCGTCAGCGAGATACAGGCAAAACACGGGGCCGGCGCCTTGAAGCGCGGCTCGAGCATCGGCCATAACGGTTCGCCGTCCGGACGATCCGGCGCCTGAGGCTGCCCTGCAGCATCCAATCGGGAGAACGACGAAAGCAAAGAATAAACGGGCAAAGCATCCCCCCTGATAACGGTTACCCGGGGAGTCGATTCTTTAAGAAAAAAACGCGCAAATCCCGGGATGCCGCTTGCCCTCCTCCAGATTATATTCGTTTGTATCCCAATCGGAAACCCGATAGAATACAGAGAGACGGTTGATGAACGGTCGCGGGCTTTGGGAAGCCCTGCGGTCAAGAACCTGCGAACCCGATCGAATCTGGAGGTGTTCAGAATGTGCAGCATGAGAGGAGTTGTCAGAAAACGAAGGTCCGTTCGAGTGCCGGTTGAATGTTTCATGAAGGGGGTTGCCATGCTGATCGCCGTAGCCGCCGTTTTGTCCGGCCCCGCGGGGGCGCAGGTGCCGTGGGATGAGGTTCTGGAGGTGAAGACGGAGTCGCTGGAGAGTGCCGCACAGCGTGCGATCGGGCAGCAGCGTGTGGGCCACCTCCCTCCACATCCGGTCGAGGCAGCAACGTGGTCGGGAGCAGGCGGCGTTGAGATCGGGCAAAGCGATGAATGGGACGCCACCGGTGACGGCTGGAGCTACCGTGTAACGGTCCGCGACATTCCCGAAAACGAGCATCATATCAATATCAACGATCGGATAGAGATCCGCTTCGATGAGCCCATGAACGTGCGGGAGAAGGGTACCGGTTTCGCGCTGTGGGCCAACGCGCCGGAGGGCCTTTCGGAGCATCTGCGTGTCGGGGTTCACTTCAAGATAGAGGGCCGGGACGACGATCCGGTGATATTTTCCGATACGCCGATCGTGCACCGTTTCGGTGACAACCCCCACCTGCTCTATTTTGACTGGGGCTACGTGTTCGATCATTCCCTGGGGGTTTTTGCGGTGCCGCCGGAGGAGTATTTTGAGAGCGTGGAGGGTATCGACCTGACCCTCGTGCAGAAGCACCGCCCGCGCCGTGATGATGATATTGCGCCCGCATCCGGCCATTTTTATCTTGACGGACTCCAGCTTGTGGACTGGGGCGACGGTGCGTACGATAACAGCCGCTTCGACCCCGACAACCCGGAGGTGATCAACGCCGCGTACCCGATCGTGCTGCAGGCCCGCTTTCAGCAGGTTGCGGTGATCGCCGCGAAATTCGGGGGGGAGGAGGGGATCGAATCCGCGGTGCGTGCGCTCGACATGCTCGCGCGCAACCAGTCGTGGGACGGTTCATGGCCCGAGATGCGCACGCGGATGCAGGGCGAGTACACCCACGGCATGATACTGGCGGATATGGCCCGTGCGCTCCGGCACATGCGGGCGGAGGGCCGTGCGGAACTCGAGGAACAGGTCAGCATCCGGCACTGGGAAGGGATGACGCGCGACGAGCTTTATGAGGAGATCATATACCGTGCGGCGAAGAGCCGATCGCCCGCTCCGCTCGACACCTACGACGACAGCTACCAGCGTGGAAGGGGTGCAATGCTGGGCGGATCGAACCGGCCGATGACGTTCATACTCGGCCAGCACCTGTCGGCGCAGGTGATGACCGACGAAGCGCGGGAGGCGGAGCTTCTGGAGGAGTATGACATCAACATGGAAATGCTCCTGGAGTATCAGGGCGCCACCGCCGAGGGCTGGCCGATCTTCGGAGAAGGCGGGGGGCTGAGTTACGACTCCGGCTATACCACCGATCACATTCAGATCTGGGCAAACGCCTCGCGCGAGACCGACGACGAGCGCTGGGGCGAGATCATGCGTGAGTTCGGAAAAGCACTGGAGTCGGTGATGCTGCCCGACGGGCGAAGGATCGACGGCACGATCAGCGCGCGCGGAGGCGGCGACGCCAGCCTGAAATCGGGCGATATCGTCTTCCAGGAGGCGCTCAGGCACGATGCACCCGAACTCGCCCAGTTCGGCTACAACGTCTCGAAATACTGCTGGGAGAACTGGCCGCGCGGAGGGACGGTCTGGCCCTATACGCGTTCGGCCCGCGGTTACGGGCTGGGGGCGTTTCTGACCTGGCAGCCGTACGACATGGATCCGGAGCCCGAGCCGGTCGATCAGAAGGTGCGGTTTCCGAGGCAATGGCCCGTCTGGACCGCGGAGTGGTACGACGCCGACGGCGAGCACGTGCAGGATTCCATAATTATCGCCTCACCCGGCGGCGAACGGCTGATCAACACCTTTGAATGGGCCGATGACCGCTCCCCGCTGCTGAGCGCCGTGCCGATCGACGCGTCGGTCGAAGGTGATGTGGCGCTGGAGATCCATCCCGAGCTCTACGAAGGCAATGTCCTTGAGCTTGCGGACGGGATCGCACCGACGATCGCCTTCGGACCCGAAGACGGCGAGCTCGGCCGGCCGGAGGAGATGACCGAAGACCGCGCGACCATCACCGTATCCGAGCCCGTGCAGGTGGAGATCGCCGCGGCGGACGAGGGGCTCCGTATACGGTTCAGGGCCGTCCCGCGCGGCGAAGGCGCTTCGGAGCTTGCGGTGCGGATGCTGCGGGAGATCGAGGACTACGAGCACCTGTTTGCAGATCCGGAAGCGGCGGATGTGGACCTGAGTGAGGCGGGGATCAACGTCGCCGATCCCGCCATTGGCACATCGGTGACCCCTATCGAATGCTGGCCCAATGAGAACTGGCCGATAGAGCACGCGCTGGACGGCAATCCGAATACCAACTGGGTGATCGGACAGTTCCTGCCCGGCAGCGGATTGCGGTTCGAGTTCGCCGAAGAAGCCCGGCTCGATGAGCTTGTGCTCGGGCAAGGGGATTACGGTGACAGCTGGCATCGGGCCCGGGAGATAACGCTCGGGTTTTCGGACGGCGCCGGGAAGCAGATAAGCCTCGAGAACGCGCCGGGCGAGAGGCAGAATTTCGATCTCGAGGGCGTGCGTACGGAATACCTCGAGCTCATGATCGATGAGATCTACGAAGGAGACGACCCGCCCGGCAACACGGGGGGATGGGCGATACTGGAAATCATCACGGGCGGCAACTGATGGGGACATCCTCGCGGATCCCCCGTATGTCTCCAGACTCGCTCCGGGAGCTCTGGCCGAAAAGGTTGCAACTGGTTCGTAGTGAGCCCCTTCAGGGGCTCCGGACCCCGAAAAACACGACGGTGACTGAGGACGTACGAAAGGGGTTTCGATAGTCCGGATTACCTGAGACAGGAGGGAAATTATGCTGAAACTTACCGGTATGGTTGTATGTGCAATGATGCTGTCCGCTGTTTTCTCCCCATCCGCACCGGCGGCGACATACTATGTCGATTTCGCCGACGGCGACAACACGGCCGACGGGCGCTCACCCGAGACCGCCTGGCAGCACAGCCCCGGCGACCGCAACGCCACGGACAACCCGGCGGAGGTTGGTTTGGAACCGGGGGACACGGTGTTGTTCAAGGGCGGGGTGGTCTACCACGGCTCGATCAGTATCGACGTTTCTGGCGGGCCCGACAACCCGATCACATTTGACGGCAATACCGGCGGGACGTTCGGCGAAGGCCGGGCCATTTTAGACGGCGGCAGGGTGATCGAGGACTGGAAACGCTGCGAGTCGCCGGACGATGCCGGTGGCAACCCCCTCTGGGAAGATATCTTCTACGCGGATGTGGATGTGGATATTTCCAGCAACTTCGATCACGGCCAATTCGTAGCACACCGGGACGCCCCCAGGGACCGCCAGGCGCCGTGGCAGCGTTTGCCCCTGATCGACGGCGAGGAGAGACTTCTGCCGATCTCGCAGGATCCCAAGCCTTCGGATCCGTTTTATCCGGACCTGCCGGGCGACTTTCTTGAATCGCAGCACGAGCTGGAGGTCTCGGACGAGTCAAGTATCCTCACCGACGAGGAGAACCTCGACGCCGAGGATGAGGATTACTACGACGGGAAGTTTATCGGCGTCCATGGTGGCAATAATCACGTTTATTTCGCGCTCGTCGAGGGATTCGATCCGGACGAGCATCGGCTTTACCTCCCCCATTTTCAGCCGAGCACCTACAGACAGACAAGATACGCGTTCTACAACAACGTCCGCCTCATCGATACTCCCGGGGAATGGTCGATCAAGCCCCTCGGAGACGGGCGTTCGCGCATCCACCTGCTGCCGGAAAGGCTCGAAGACGGAGAGCCGGCCAATGTCGGATTCCCGGTCTATGGAACCGGTATATCGGTCAATAACGGCGCATCGCACCTCCGTATCGGCGGATTCCTGATCCAGCGCTTTTCCGGCGGCGCAGGCGGAGTGGTGGTGAGACGCAACAGACCGCGTGCCCGGGACATCATCATCGCCGACTGCGAGGTCCGATTTTTAAGCGGGAACGCAGGGATTGGCTTGCATCATTCCGACGATGTTCACGTGGAAAACTCCTACATCCACCATTGTCCCGGCTGGACGGTGGGAATCTACGTCAATCGCGTCAATGATTATTCGGTCCGCGGCAACAGGCTCGAGAAGAACTCGGGCAGCGGGATCAGGCATTACGAGGCCAAGCGTGGCCTGGTCGCGGACAATGTTATTCTCGATCATACGGGCATGCATGCCACCGCCATCAATCTGTATGCGGGCTGCGAGGACGTGGTTCTGGCACGCAACGTCGTGCGTCGTTCCAGCTCCGCCCTGACGACCGGCGATGTCCGGCGTATCCACATCATCAACAACATCTTCACCAGCGGTGTCGGCATCTGGCCGCACAGGTACAACGAGGACATCTACTTTCTCAACAACTACATCGTGCCGTCAATCAACATCAGTCACCGCAACGCCCGGCGACTGGTGTTCAAGAACAACATTCTCGGCCGGTTTGACGGTTACCCGCCGCACGAATCTTTCACATTTTCCCATAACCTCTACCTCGAGTCCAGGCGCGGCCTGGCCGAGGGCGAGTTCATCGTCGGGGATGAGGACGAGGTCGTCCGCGATGCGGAAGCCGACGACTTCCGCCCCGTCGTTGCAGGACCGACACTGGATATGGGCACCGATGTCTCGGACCTCTACCCACGCGAGCAGTTTCCCGACTTTGACTTCGGCGTGGACATTGCCGGCAATCCCCGCACGTATGGGGAAACTATCGACATCGGTCCTTATGAGCGCGCCTACGAACGGGGCGAACTCGACGACCGCGCCCCGATCGCCACCGGCGCCGACGCCGAGCCGGAAGACCCCATTGCGGACTACGAGCCCGTCCCCGACGGCGAGCACATCATCGTGCGCGGCATCGATTTCACCGACGAAGGCGGCGGCTCCGTCCACGTGGTGGATCCGGAGGATCAGGCCCGCTACAACCACGTCCGCTTCTGGAACGAGGAGGGGCACTGGCTCGCCTACCGCATGGAGGTCCCGCAGGACGGCGAATACCAGCTTCGCCTGCGCTACGCCGCGGACTTCGAGGCGCCCCGGCGCATCGAGGTCAACGATGAGGTGATCGTCGACGAGATCACGCTTGCCGATACGGGCGGTTGGGGTACATTTTCCACAGTTGATATCGATACCCCGCTGCCGCTGGAAGCCGGCGGGAACACGATCCGCCTCATCAGCCTCGGTGGACACGGCTGCAACCTCGATATGGTGGAGCTGCTGCGTGACGGAGAGGAGTTGGCCGCCGTCAGCGCCGGCGACTTCGACGAGGAGGGCGGCGGCGAGGTCCAGGTCGTTCCCGCTCCGCACCACGGCCTCTTCTCCCACTGGAACGACCGGGGCCACTGGCTCGAGTGGACGGTCGATGATGCCGAAGAGGGCCTCTACAAAGTTGTGCTGCGCTACGCTACGCTCGCGACTTCGCCGCGCGATTTGCAGGTCAACGGAGAAGTGGCCGAAGGCCTCGAACGTTTCACGCTCGACCGCACGGGTGGATGGCGCGAAACCGCCGAAGCCGCACTTCCGGCGCCCATCGCATTGCAGGACGGACGGAACACCCTGCGCATGACGAGCCTGAGCGGGGCCGGCCTGAATATCGACGAAATCCGGCTCCTGCCTGTGCAACAACGCTGACACGTCCCGCGCTCCTTGCCGCCGCGGCAACAGTTTGAGCGTCCTGTTGCCGCGGTGGAGCCGCTGCGTCCGTATCAGACGATCTGCCGGCCCGCAGGTTCGCTTTTTTAACGCCGATATGCATATGACGCCTTCATGCCGGCGTCATGTGCCGGTGCGAACCATTCAAAACACTTTCCATTTTTTTTCAGGATCTTGCAAGATGACAACCAGGACGAAAACTCCATGGATCGGCCGCCCCGATGCGGTTATGCTGGACTGGCGAAGCGATGTTTTGCCGGCTCCCCTGTTCCGGAACGAATTCCGGCTCAACGGTGAGGTGAAAGATGCAGAAGTGAAAATTTGCGGGCTGGGTTTTTATGAACTCAGCATGAACGGGGAAAAGGTTGGCAGCCACGTTCTGGATCCGATCGTCACCAGCTATGATCGGCGCGTCCGGTATGTTGCTTACGACGTTACCGAACATCTCCGGAGCGGATCGAATGCGGTTGGGGTCATGCTCGGCAACGGATTGTACAACAGCTTCACTGCTGAGGTCTGGCACTTTGACAAAGCGAGCTGGCGCGACTATCCAAAGCTCTGGCTGGAGCTGACCGTGCAGCTTTCGACCAACGAAAGGGTGCATATCTGCTCCTCCCCGGATTGGAAAGTCGGGGACGGACCTTTGCGTTTCGACGGGCTGCGGAACGGAGAAATCTATGATGCCCGGCTGGAGCGACCCGGTTGGGACCGTCCCGGATATGACGACAGCGACTGGGCAAATGCAGCCATCGTACCCGGCCCGGGCGGGATGATGGAGGAGCAAACATCCCCGCCCTGCAAGGTCACCGCCACGCTTACGCCGGAATCCGTTAACGAAATCCGCCCGGGCGTTGCTGTCTATGACATGGGCCAGAGCTTTGCCGGGTGGGCGCAACTGCGGATGGAAGGCGCAAAAGCCGGAAACGAGGTCGTCCTTCGCTACGGCGAGAACCTGAAGGATAACGGAGAAGTCGACCAGAGCAATATCGCGCGATTCATTCTGAGCGGCGAATGCCAGACCGATCGCTACATCATGAAAGGGGATGCTCAGGAAACCTGGGAGCCGCGATTTACATATCACGGCTTCCGCTATGTCCAGCTCGAAGGACTGCCCGGCGCCCCGGAAATCGATCATCTCCGCGGCAGAGTGGTGCATACCGCGTTCGACACGATCGGCGGTTTTGAATGTTCCAATAACAACGTCAATAAACTCCAGCAGGCCACCCAATGGGCCTACATCAGCAATTTCGTGGGGATACCGATAGACTGTCCGCATCGTGAAAAAAACGGCTGGACGGGTGACGCACAACTTGCCACTGAAACAGGGCTCATTAATTATGATACCGCAGACTCCTACCGGCAGTGGCTGGACTCCATCTCCGACACACAACGCCCGAACGGGCAGCTATCCGGTATCGCCCCCTCGTGCGGCTGGGGTTATAATTGGGGCAGCGGCCCCGCATGGGACGCAGCATTCATACTCATCCCCTGGTATATCCATCTTTATACCGGCGATTGTACGGCTATTGAACAACACTATGAAGGCATGCGGCGCTACCTCGATTTTTGCAGCAGCATGGCGCCAGAGCATATTCTGTCGTTCGGATTGGGTGATTGGTGCCCGGTCAATGCTGACCAGGCGGTCCCTGTGGCCCTGACTTCAACAGCGTATTATTATGTTTTCGCTGAAAAGATGGCGGCGTTTGCACGCCTCACAGGACGGGATGCGGATGTTGCAGAATATGAAGAACTGGCGGCACATATCCGAACGGCGTTCAACGCCAGATTCTACAAAGGCAACGGCCTCTATGACCGGGGGCAGATGACGGCCCGGGGTTGCGCCATTTACCAGGGGCTGGTCGAGGAATCCGAAAAAGCAACCGTCGTCAAAAGCCTGGCTGATGACGTTGAAAACAACGATTACAGGGTGGATTTCGGCATTCTGGGCGCCAAGTACGTGCCCCGTGCACTGGCGGACAACGGATATGCGGACCATGCATACCGCCTCATAACCCAACCCGAATACCCCGGCTGGGTCAACTGGCTGCGCAGGGGGGCAACAACGCTTTGGGAAAAATGGGATGGCACCACCAGCAGAAATCACATTATGTTCGGCGATATCAGCTCGTGGTTCTACTCGTATCTGGGCGGGATTCAACCCGATCCCGCGGAAGCCGGCTTCCGCCATATCCTGTTGCAGCCGTGCACCGTCACGGGACTCGATTGGATCCGCTCCTGGCACAGGTCACCCCGGGGTATGATTGAGAGCCGGTGGACGCGTGAGAAGGACAGCATTGACTTCGAAATAACTATCCCGCCGGCCTCAACAGGGACCCTGGTTTTGCCCGGCCGGCAACCGCAGGAGATCGGATCCGGTCGACATCAAATCACGGTCGAGGCTGTTTCTGAATAGGAATGGGCGATGAAAAGTGAGCCTGATGGCTTCCTTTCGTTCCACGTTCCCAAAGCAGATGCTTCTTTCGCACCCAAAATACTCTCCTCGGGGACGCATGCCGGAGCAAGGGCCGGTCCGATGGGTTTTGACGAGATGGGGATTTGTCATATAATGCAATGAGCGGTGGGGAAGGGACAGGCAAATTTACCGTGGAGGAAAATTACATGGGGGAGCAAAAGCGTCGGAGACGAAGAAACTTTCTTGCCGGTTTGGCCGTCCTGATCGGCGCGGCCGTTGTACTGCTCGGCGTTCATTTCCTTGACAATCCCGCCCCGTCGTCATCGGACGATGGGGCCGGGGAACCGCCTGCTGAACGGGAGGCTGGCGACGCAGACCGGGTAACGGGCCAACCGGAAGAAGGGGCCGTTGCGGAGATGCGCAGGGATGTGGAACAGTCCGGGATCACCTGGACGTTCGATCGCGAACATGCCGTGGGCCGGTTTGTCAACGGCGACTGGTGGGTTGTAGCGCCGGAAGGTGAGAGCAGCGTCCGGGTTGAGCAGGTGGATCCCGCTCCCGTCCGGGGGCCCGACGGGGAAGAGGGATCGCGCCGTCACGGCTCGATGGCCGACCCGGAGCCCGGCGGTTCTCAGGGATATGACAGCCGGGCGCGCGGCTACAGCGAAGAGGCATCTGTGGAGTTCCCGTATGAGCTGAAGGTCAACACTTCGCTGGTATCGACGCGCAGCCGGCCGGAGGATGACGTTTTCAACCCTCCGGGAACCGGACTGTACGGCAACGAGCGCAGCCGCGGCTACCCGTCCGATGCCGCTGTTCTTACGTGCCTGCCCGAAGTTCCGCCCGCCGATGCGTTTCGTCCGCCTTACAGCGGGGAGGAAAAACCGATCCTGCGCGCGGGTGCGCTGGATCTGGATCGCCTGCCGTCGCTGGAGCCGGTCGAGAACACCCCCTCGCTCTCCCACTACGAACGGGGTTTTGAGCGCGTGTGGCTGGATCACGTGATCGACTGGCCCGGTCAGAATATCCGGCCGAACAATCATATGCCCAGCTACGGCCGCGATATGGCGCGTCACCTGGGCGATGCGGCCCTGCTGCTATGTTTGGACGACATCGGTGACCGCACCAGGCTGGCAAAGGGGCTGGTGCAGACGGGAATCGACTTTTACGGTATCGGCGCCGCCGGAGGGGGCTGGCCGGCCAACGGCGGGCACGGACACGGTCGCAAGCTTCCGATCGTGCTCGCGGGCTACCTCATGTACGATCCCGGGGGCGGCGGGGAAGCCAACGACCTCGCCTATGAGATGTTGCATATCGGTCGGAAACCGCGTTACGGCGAGGACGGCGCATGGCGTTTTCAGGAGGACGAGAATCACTTTTTCGTTTCGCAAACCGATCTGGAACGCCGGCTGGATGTCGAACGGTGCAGGGGCTATGCGCTTTCGGCCACGGAAGAGACCATCGGAGTGAACCACCCGGGACGCTACGCTCCCCTGCAGGGTAACGTCCTCGAAATTACCGACGGCCCCGGCGCCGGACAGCGACGGCGGATCGTTGAGTCCACCGTCCCCCGGACAGGCGGGGAGGGTGTACTGACTGTGAGTGAACCGTGGGAGGAAATTCCCGTCGAGGGTGAATCGCATTACCAGGTCCGGGGGTATGAAGAACATCACCTCGGGATGCCGGAGTGGGGCATTGTCCATGCAGCCGCTCCCCAGCGGGACAACCCGTCATGGCAGGCCGAATACCGGGGTCTGGTTGGATATTCAAGCACCGGCTTTACGCTGGCGGCGAGGCTTATAGGGCTGAAAGAGGCCTGGAATCACGACCCTCTCTTCGCCTATATGGATCGCTACATGGAGGAGACCTCGGGACGCTCCCTGTC
The DNA here is from genome assembly GCA_003551565.1 of Candidatus Brocadiaceae bacterium. Taxonomy (GTDB): domain Bacteria; phylum Planctomycetota; class Brocadiia; order SM23-32; family SM23-32; genus PUMZ01. Next base: position 27,578 of record PUMZ01000381.1, read on the forward strand.
GGGATTTGCCGGCAGCATGTGGACACGATACCGCGGGGATCCTGCCGGGGAGAAGGATTGACCCCTCTGCGGAAGGCGATCACCGGGCCGGAAGACTCAGCGGCGGAACGATCCGCCGGGAGAGCGTATTTGTCGAGGATACTGGCCGTTGAAATTTCCACCCGTTCGCAGGAGCGCCGATGATGCGACAGCGCGCCGGAGGATATCTGATGAGGACGGCTGCCGTTGCAGCCGGTGCGGCACTCATCCTGTTGATGGCGGCGTTCGCCGGCTACGGTTTGCACGGCCGCCACGGCGATGCGGATGCGTATCTGGAGGAGGCGGTCCGGGATCTTCAGCGCCGTGACAGGGAGGAGAGTAGCGCGCCGGACACGCCCGGCGGCGGCGAACCGGCGGACGCCCCGTGTCCGGGCTGTCCGGATATCGATTACGAGGACGGTTACCCTCCATATCTTCCATGGCCGGAAGATGCCGGTTGACCCGTAAAATTAGCTGTTACATATTACAGGGAGGGTGGATACCATGTCCCGGCAAATTACAAATCCCACCTACCGGTATGTGTCCCACATAGTTTCCGCGAAGCCGGTCCCTTCATAATGGTCGGAGTTCGCTCTTAATTCCTGGTGTTCGGTCGGTTGATTGGTAACCGCCGGATAACCGAAAGGGCACGGATCGCCATTGACATACTGCCCGACCGGATACTCCTGATCGAAGGTCCACGTAATGCCGTGCCGCTCGACCTGCTCGCGCATCTCCACAGCGGCCTTCTTTTCCGCAGCATCCGGATCCCCGGCAACCCCTTCCTGCACGGGTGAAGCGGATCCGTAAAAATAGAATCCGGCCGATAGCAAAACGGCTGCAGCGAGGATCGCCGTTATACCGGGACATAAGCTTTTCCGCCCTCTCTGTCTTTGATTCGGCACGCTTTTCCCTTCCTCCTTATCATTTTGGACCTGTTATCAGCAATTTACCGTTTGCTGAACTTTTCCCGGTAGGCAGCCACCTCCAGCATAGGAGGGCGTTCCTCGACCGGAATACAGATCTCCACCTGCTCATGTTCCGTCCCTTTGCTCTGAAACTGCCGCAGTACCTCTCCGATCTCGGGCATTTTTTCGATGAGTCCATGCTTTTTCTGCCGTGAAAGGAAGGTTTGCAGGATACCGAAGGCCATTTTTCCCAAATCCCTGGTAGGCTGGTTCTTATGCACCCGCTGGTCCAGGTCCACCTGCGCGAAGGCTTCGAGCCCGTACAGTTGCAGAACATCGATAAGATGAGCGGTCTCGACCCCGTATCCGACGGGGAAGGCCAGTTGCTCCAGCACCTCGCGCCGCACGGCATACTCGCCCGAAAGGGGCTGCAGAAAGACCGTAAGCTGGGGGAAAAACAGCGAGAAGAGCGGCCGCACAAGAATCTCCGTCACCCGTCCGCCTCCGGAGGGGCGGATATCGCCGGACATGACCAGCGGTCTCTCATAAAACGCTTTCACGTACTTTATCTCCTCCCGCAATATGAGAGGGGCCAGAAGACCGTATGCGAATTTCGGATGGATATTTTTTATATCGGCGTCAAGGTAGAGTATAATGTCACCAGTGAGCTGATATATGGCTTTCCACAGGTTTTCACCCTTTCCCTTCTTTTCCCCTTCTCCGGGAAGGATCTCCGAGGAAAGATACACATCCGCTCCGAAAGCGCTTGCGACCTCGCGCGTGGCGTCGTCGGAACCGGAATCGATCACCGCCAGTTCATCCAGCAGGTTGTAGCGCGTCATCAGTTCCGACTTCAGCAGCACGATCTCCTTTCCGATCGTATCTTCCTCGTTCAGTGCCGGTATGCACAGGGATATGGAGAGCTGACGTTTTTGTTTTTCTTCTGCAAGCTCCCCGATGCCGGGAAAATCGGAATGGTGGAACGTGTTTTTTTTCAGCCATTCATTTCTTTCCATCGCAGATTCCTTCATCGATTGCCTTGAGAATAGCCAGCAGTTGCGCTATGCCTGTAAACATTGGTTCGATATGCGCCGTCTCGTCGAGTTGATTCAATCGTTCGACGGTTGTGATGCCGAGCGTTACGCCGGGGATATGGTGCCCTATAACGGTGGACAATTCCGAAGTGCTGGGAGCGATTCGCGGCGTCACACCGAGCGCCTCCATAATCGCGGTGGACGTCCGGACCAGCGGGTGCTGGAACGATATTCCCGTCGGCTTGCGCCGGGCAAACACGTCCCACTGGATATCCGCCCCGCTGCGGGAGGATATTTCGGCGATGAGGGCATCCATTTCCCGGGAGACCGATTCAATAATCCGCGCCGACTCGCTCCGTATCTCGAGCTCCAATTTCGCGCTTGTGGGAACGCTGTTGACGGTTGTACCGCCCTCGATGCGCCCGAGCGCAATCTTGGTGCGCGGGCGGGTGGGGACCGATATCTCCAGGATGCGGTTGATCACTTCATTCAACGACACGATTGCGTTGGTGGCCCCGAACTTGGTCCAGTCATACTCCTCCGGCACCGAGCATACGATTTCCGCTCTGAGCATCCCGATGCTGGAAAAACTCAATCGGCCCAGCTGTGCCCCTTCAACACATATTCCCGCCGACAGCGGCATCTTATTGTGCTCGAGGAAAAACCGCAGTCCCTCGAGATTGCCTTTGCCCAACCCTCTCGTCGGCGTAAGCAATATCAGGTTGTCTTTCAACGCGATGCCGAGCTCTTCCAGCAGCTGGGGAAGGGTCGCCAGTACAGCAAGACCAAGGCTGTTATCCGCAACCCCCGGCCCAACGGCTTTATTCGGTTGCAACGCAATGGTGTGATCGACCTTCTCGGAAAACACCGTATCGGAATGGGCGAGAAGCAACAGGTTGCGATCACCTTCCGAGCCGGGCAGGATCGCCATGCCGTTATCGCAGTCATCGATCGAGCAATTCTGCAGGCCGGAGCTGATGAAAAGGTGTTGCGTTTCCTCAACGCGCGCACGTTCGCCGAAGGTCGGTGCGGGCACTTCACCGAGCATCACCAGGTTGGACAAAAGTATGTCCTTCACCGATTCGACCCCGTTCCTGAATTCATCCAGTGACGCTGTGATTGCGTTCAAATCCCCGCCCATCGACTGTGCTCCCGGATTATCAATTATCACTCGATTCTTTCTGCGTTCCCTCATCCCCCTCTTCACCGTCTTCCGTCCCGTCATCTCCGGAGACAATGCGTGCAAAACCGGTAACGCTATCTTCCTCATCGAGCCGCACCACGCGAACGCCCTGGGTATTTCTGCCTATACAGCTGATTGTATTTGCCGGGATTCTTATCATTTTCCCCTGCCGGGTCAGCACCATTATTTCGTCGTCCTCGCTGACTTCGCGCGCAGCAACGACCGGCCCGTTCCGTGATCCGGTCCGGATATTGATCACCCCGCGGCCTCCGCGTCTCTGGGTGGAGTACTGCCCGAATTCGGTCCTTTTTCCGTACCCTTTTCGGGAAATGGTCAGCAGCCTGGCATCCTCCCGCACAACAGCCATATCCACAACCCGGTCCTTTTCCTGCAACCGGATGCCTCGCACTCCCCGGCTCACGCGTCCCATGGCGCGCACATCGGTCTCCAGAAAACGGATCGATTGCCCGTCCTTTGTTATCAAAAGCATTTCGTCCTCGCCGGTTGTGCTCCTGACGCTGACCAGCTCATCGCCCTCAACCAGGTCGATAGCAATGATTCCACCCGATTTTCGTTTACCGAAAGCATCGAGCGTCGTTTTTTTCACCGTCCCGTTCGCCGTCGCCATGACGAGGAAACGGTCCCTGTCAAACTCGCGAACGGGGATGAGGCCGGTTATGCGCTCTCCTTCATCCAGTGACAATATATTCACCAGTGCACGTCCCCGGGAAGTGCGGCTCATCTCCGGTATCTGGAACACTTTTAACCAGTAAGCCAATCCGAAATTGGTAAAAAACATGATGTAATCGTGGGTGGAGGAGACGAACATATTCGCGATGGCGTCCTCATCCTGCAAGTCGGCCCCCACGATTCCCTTTCCTCCGCGTCCCTGGGCCTTGAAAGTATCGAGCCTGGTCCTTTTCACATATCCCCTGACGCTCATGGTGACGACGACATCTTCCTCGGGAATCAGGTCGGCTCTTTCCAGGTGGGCGACCGGGCCGGTGATCTCGGTCCGCCGTTCGTCCCCGTATTTCTCCTTGATTTCGTACAGATCTTCCCTGATGATATCAAGTATCATCGCCCTGTCGGCCAGGATGCGCTTGTAATCGCTGATCTTTTCTTTCAGCTCCTCGTATTCCTGTTCGATCTTAATGCGTTCCAGTCCCACCAGACTTTGCAGGCGCATGGCGAGGATCGCATCCGCCTGTCGCTGAGTCAACGAAAACGTGTCCATCAGTTGTGATTGAGCGTCTGAAGTGTTTTCGCTGCCGCGTATTATTCTTATCACATCTTCGATATTGATCAGTGCTATCCTCAGCCCTTCCAGCACATGCGCCCTGTCCTCGGCCTTTCCGAGCAGGTGAAGCGTCCGGCGTCGCAACACTTCCACGCGGTGTTCCACATAGTGCTGGATCAATTCTTTGATGCTGAGTGTGACCGGCCGGCCGTTGATGATGCCGATCAGTATGATACTGAACGTGGATTGCAGGGGTGTGCTCCTGAAGAGCTGATTGAGCACCACATCCGGGTCCGCTCCGCGTTTGAGTTCGATCGCGATACGGGTTCCGCTGCTGTCACTTTCATTGCGGATATCGGAGACGTTTTCGACTTTTTCGGCCTGAACGGCATCGGCTATCTTTTCAACAATGTTATCTCTGGTGGTATTAAAGGGGGGCTCGCTGATAACGATTTTCCCGCCCCCTTTCTTGCCGGTCTCGATACGTGTGCGCGCACGTATTGTGATCGTTCCCCTCCCGGTCCTGTAACCGTCGACAATGCCCGCCCGCCCGCAGATTTGCCCGCCGGTGGGAAAATCCGGTCCGGGAATCACCTCCAGAATCTCTTCGATCGACAGCCCGGGATTGTCGATATAGCGTATGATCCCATCGCACAACTCGCTGATATTGTGGGGCGGTATGCTTGTCGCCATGCCTACGGCTATACCGCTTCCGCCGTTGGCCAGAAAGTTCGGAAACTTTCCCGGCAAGACCACCGGTTCCTGGCGCGTGCCTTCATAATTGTCGGTAAAATCCACAGTGTCAAGTTTTATATCTTCCAGGATCTCCGCCCCCACATTGCTCAACCTGGCGGCGGTATACCGCATGGCCGCCGGAGGGTCGCCGTCAAGGGAACCGAAATTACCATGACTGTCGACAAGCGGGTAACGGAAACGGAATGGTTGCGCCATACGCACCAAAGTGTCGTAGATGGCCATATCGCCGTGGGGATGATAATTGCCATGCGTATCCCCCACGATTTTTCCGCATTTCCGGTGCTTTGCCCGCGGTCCGAGCCCCAGTTCGTCCATCGCCACCAGCAGTCTCCTCTGCACGGGCTTAAGTCCGTCCCTGCCGTCAGGCAGCGCCCTGCTCACGATAACGCTCATGGCGTATGTAAGATAGGACTCGCGCATCTCATCTTCGATCAGAATGTCTCTGTTTGTTCCTTTTGTATCGCTCATATTTCCTGTCGGTTTTGCTGCTTTCTATCGCCGTGCACAAGCGCGCCTGAAAATACCCTTTATTGACTCAGGTCCTTTATATTAATTATTGTCTTTGGGTTATAAATTGCGGGTTATATCTCCACGCGGCCGGCGGCGCCGGGAACATTCGCTGACCGGTGCAGGAGCGGCAATGGTGTGAAGAGGCCGCCGTTTTTTCTACTACACATCCAGATTCGTCGCTTCCAGTGCGTGCGTTTCAATGAACTCCCGTCTTCGTTCCACATTCTTGCCGGCGAGTATGCTGAAATAATTATCAGCTTCCACGGCATCTCCAACCGTCACCTTCAACATCGCCCTTGTTTCCGGATCCAGTGTCGTCTCCGCAAGCTCGGAGCTGTTCATCTCGCCCAATCCTTTGTAGCGCTCCACCTGCAAACCTTTTCTGCCCAACTCCTGTACGGCTTTAACAACCTCCGACAGCGCACGGACCTTAATCTCTTCTTCACCGTTGGCCCGGAGGACAAATTTTTCCCCGTCCTCCGGTGTTTCCGGCGATTCAAAAAAGGATTCGACGGGTATCTGGTAGGATTCTATACGCTGCATTGTTTCCTGCATTTTTTCGTTTTCATGAAACTTGTGCGGTTTCAGAACATTTGGCTGGTTCCGTGTTCTGGCAAGCCCCACGTAATCGTCTTCTTCGATGATTTCCAGCTCCTCCTCCTCCTGCCCCAGTTCCGTCTGGCGCTCATTGACAAAGTCGTCGTATTCATCTTCTGAGTAGAAAAAATGCTCCTTTTCCTCCCCTGCACTGTCCGTCTCCATCACCCTGTAAAGCGGCAGATAGGCCCCCTTGCGCAGTTGAAGATATCTCTGGAAAGATATTCCGTGTCCCTCGATCAAGCCGGAAAAAAAATCCAGTGTCCTGAGCTGCGAGAGCAACTCCTGGAAAAGGTTGGTGTCCAGTGTCTGAAGGGTATCGCCACCATTCATTTTATACGTAAGGGTCACATCCGTGCTGCCTAATTCAATCAGGACCTTCTGAAGCGCCCTGTCGTCATAGGCATACTGCTCCTTGCCGCGCCTTTTTAACTTGTAAAGCGGAGGCTGTGCTATATACAGGTGGCCGTCCGCAATAAGTGACGGCATCTGGCGGAAAAAGAATGTCAACAGAAGCGTGCGTATGTGCGCTCCGTCGATATCGGCATCGGTCATGATAATGACTTTGTCGTAACGCAGATCCTCTATGCTGAATTCGTCCGTTCCGATGCCGGTGCCCAGCGCGCTGATAAGAGTTCCGATCTCTTCGTTAGCAAGCATCTTATCAACTCGTGCTTTTTCAACGTTCAGAATGACGCCCCGCAGGGGCAATATCGCCTGGAATTCTCTGTTCCGCCCCATGCTGGCGGTGCCGCCGGCACTTTGACCCTCGACAATGAACAATTCCGTATCTTCTTTGCTCTTGCTGCTGCAATCCCGCAACTTGGCCGGCAGGCTTCCGCGACTCAAGGCCCCTTTTCTGCGGGTCAGATCCCTTGCTTTCTTTGCCGCTTCACGCGCACGGGCCGCCTCCACGGCTTTCTCCACGACTTTCTGGGCCACTTTGGGATGCTCTTCGCAATAAGTCGAGAGCTTCTCGCCCATGATCTGCTCGACCAGACCCTGCACTTCCCGGTTCCCGAGCCGCGTCTTGGTCTGTCCTTCGAACTGGGGGGACGGGAGTTTGACGCTGACCACGCCTATCAGCCCTTCACGGTAATCGTCCCCGGCGGGGGAAGTGTCTTTAAGAATTCCCCTCTCCCTGGCCCAGTTGTTGAACGTTCTGGTCAGGGCCGCTCTGAAGCCACTCAAATGGGTGCCGCCATCCATTGTATTGATATTGTTGGCAAAGGAAAAAATGACCTCATTGTAGGCGTCGTTATACTGAAGAGCAATCTCGGCGATAATTCCTTCCCGTTCGTCCTGTATGCTTATTACGTCATGCAGGGGATTTTTTCCTTCCCCCAAATAGCCGACAAATTCCTTGATTCCCTCCTCATAATGGAAATGCTCTTCTTTCTCGGGGCTTTCACTGTGAAGTGTAATGCGAACACCGCTGTTTAAAAAGGCAAGCTCTCTGAGGCGGCCCACTATTTTCTCGTAATTGATCGTCGCGTCACCGAACACTTCTTCGTCCGGTTTGAATGTTACTTTCGTCCCGCGCCGGCCCGAACGCCCCCTCTTTTCCACGGGAGTCTTCGGCTCTCCTTTCTCATAACGCTGGTAATACAGATGCTTATCTCTCCACACCTCCACCTCCATCCATTCACTCAGCGCATTGACGCACGATACTCCCACCCCGTGCAATCCTGCGGAAACTTTGTAGCTGTTATTGTCGAATTTCCCCCCCGCGTTCAGAGTCGTCATGACAACTTCGAGCGCCGACTTCCCGGATTCGGGGTGAATATCCACCGGTATTCCCCTGCCGTTGTCCATCAGCGAGACGCTCCCATCGTTGAAAAGTCTTACGATGATCTCATCGCATACCCCCACCATGGTCTCATCGATGCTGTTTGCCACGACTTCTTCAAAAAGGTGATGCAGGCCGCGTTCGGACGTATCTCCTATGTACATTGCCGGCCGCAACCTTACATGTTCGATGCCTCCCAGAACTCGAATGGAGGAAGCATCGTATGTGCTGTTCTCTTGCTCTTTTTTTTCTTCGTTCATCGCTTTTTTCGTTTCACCCATTCCCTTTTCTTCTCTTATCCAGCCATGAAAAATATTTCTTTCACGCCTTCTCCACCATGGGTCTTATTTAATTCCTCTAAAATTGAATGGCGCATAAATCCCTTGAGCGAATGCAGCAAAACCGGGGAATCAACACACACTCTGAGCTTCCCGTGTTCGTATGCAATGATGCGGGTGGCCGAGGAAATTTCCGCTCCAACAACTTCCTCCCAGGCCCGCCGAAGCGCGCCGTAGCGGCCTTTGTTGTAATACTTTTTTTCCCTTAAAATTCCTTCGGCTACATCCCCGAACTTCCTGACGGACACTCCTCCGAAATCCACGCTGTCTTCAAAACTCATACCTTTGCCTCATCTTTAACAACGGGGCTGACAACATAGATAAAATCCTTTCCCGACCTGAACAAACAGGGAGTGCTTCTTTCATTGAATTCCATCTTTACACCTTCCCTCTTGACCACCTGGAGCATGTCAAGAAGGTATTCCGGATTGAACGTTACCTTCTCTTCCTTGCCCTCATAATCAACGTTCAATTGGATGTGCGCATCCCCGAGATCGGGAGACTCTGCGGAAACAATCAGATTTCCACCCGAGAAAAGAAAATCCACCGCTCTGCTCCGGTCTGAAGTCATAAGAGACGCCCTCCCGATGGCGTTCAATAGCAGTTTTGTTGCAATCTCCACCTTGTTCTTGCAACTGCTTGGAATGACTTCCCTGTAATTGGGGAATTGTCCTTCTATCAGCTGGGACGTCATCCATCCTCTTGAATTTTTCGCCTTAAAACGGTTCTCACTCACATCAATCATGAACGGCTCTTCTTTGCAAAGACCGGCCAACCGGGAGGCTTCATGGATCCCTTTTTTTGAAACGATGCAATCGATCTCTTTATTTTCCTTATTCACCACCTTTTTTGTGACATTTGCCAATCTGGCGCCGTCCGCGGCGACTATATCCAGAATCCCCTCCTCATCAAGTTTTAAAAGTATCCCATTGAGTGCATATCTTCCTTTTTCCTGAGCTGTTGCAAATTCCGTCCTGGTGACCATGTAATTGAAAATTTCGGGATCTATCTCAACACTCTCCTTTTCCATCTTTTCAATGACCGGAAAAGATTCAGGATCCTCCGACAATACTCTCACTTTTCCGTCCTTTGACTCAATATTGACCGCTCCTTCATCACCGTAGATTTTTATCCGTTCGTCGGGGATATTTCTTAAAATAGGCGCGACGCGATCTTCTATTAGCAGGGCGCAGCCTGCCTCTTCAACTTCGACATCTTCAACTTTAATGCATACACCCACTTCCAGGTCCGTTGCAGAAACATAAACCACATCTGTTGCGGCATCAATTTTTACATTTCTTAATGTCGGACGAGAAAGAGTGGACGTTATTATACTTCCTACGTGTTGGACCGCATTGCTTAGAGCTTGCCGATCAGCGTTCAGTTTCATGACGATCGTCTCCCGAAGTTATATGAAGTTTTATATATTCTGAAAGTAATAACAGACATTATTATATTCTGTCGAAAAAGGCGAAAAAGAAAAAAACTATTGCACATCCCAAAAAAAAGGAAAGGGATATAGAGGTAAAGAAAGGAAAAGTGTGTGTGCAAAAGATGTAGAAAACTCTGTTATCTGCATGTGTAAAAAAGGATAAAAAAAAGGAGAAAAGAAAAAAAATGTTCATAAACGGAGTTTATCGTCATTTTGAAAACAGGAAAGAAACCATGAATAGAAAGAAGAATGAAAGATTCCCTTCACGTTTTCTACAAGTTTTGTTATTTCAAAGCCAAAAAAGACCGTACAAAACGGAACAGGCCGGTAAAGAACGGACAGGGAAAGATGGAACGATCAACTCCCAAAGATAACATTGATCATACAGTATTTTTGGGGGTTAAGTCAAGGGAACTGCGTGTGCTGAAAGCGGTGCATCGGGCCGTCTCCCGAGCGAGAAGATAAACTTCATGGAGGTCATTCATTTGCTGCGAAAGCCCGCTTTTTTTCCGCGAGAAGAAAGTTCTTGTTTGCGCCGCAGTCGATATGATCCCAGGGGAGAAAGTCTCCTTCCTCACGCCGCCGGAAAGGACTGTTGGGGTGGGAATTATCATGGTTGTCTTCCATATGCATTCCGTGCGCCTCCATCGCCGATCGCCAGATGTTAAAATCAAACCTGTCGTTCCATGCATCAAAGCACGCTCCGTTCCTGTATGCTTCCAGCAGCACGTTCCCCATGCGCCGGTCTCCCCTTGCAAGTGCGGCTTCAACGACCGACTGAGCGGGGTCGTGCCATTTGTAACGCAACTTTCCGCTCCCGGAGAGACGGATTGTTTTCCATTTGCTCTTCAACACGTTCAATGGATCCATTGGTTCCCACTGCATGGGGGTATGGGGTTTGGGTACAAAGGGAGAGATTGTGACATTGAGCTTCAGGGGCTTTTTGCCGGCCTCCTTTTTTGCCCTGGCGATGATGTCATTGCATAGCGGCCCGATGGCGTCGATATCTTCCGGCTCTTCACCGGGCAGCCCGACCATAAAATAGAGTTTGATCAGTTTCCAGCCGGCCCGGGCCGCCGCCGCGGTTCCATTATACAGATCCACAGTGGTGATGTTTTTTTTAATGATATCCCGCAACCTCTGGGTGGCGGCTTCGGGGGCCAGGGTGAGCCCCGATTTCCGCACGGCCTTGAGGGGTCCTACAAGATTTTCGATATCTCCCGAAACTCTCAGGCTCGGCAGCGAAATGCCGACGCTGAGAGGGGTGAAGTATTCCGTCAGCTTCTCCAGCAGCTCCGCCAGATAAGGATAATCGCTGGAAGAGAGCGAACTGAGTGCTATCTCGTCGTACCCCGTGTTCCGGTAGCATTCCACGGCCTGTTTGAAAAGCGTATCCGGTGACCTGAGACGTTGGGGTCTGCCGGTCATCCCGGCATGGCAAAACCGGCATCCCCGTGCGCATCCACGCATAATTTCAAGGTTTATCCTCTCATGAGTGGTTTCGACCAGAGGGACGACAGGGTTGGTGGGAAACGGAGCGGCATCGAGGTTTTTTACATGGCGTGCCATGATGCGATCCGGCGCCCCATCGATGCGGGTTTGTATTTTTGTCAGCTTGTCTCCGGGGCCGAATTCCTGGCGGTAACACATGGGGACATAAAGCCCTGAAATGTTTCGTGCGGCCCCGATCAGGATATCTTTGCGATCTTTGCCCGTGTTTGACTGTTCCCTGTAAAAGTCGAGAAATTCCGGGAAAGACTCTTCTCCGTCTCCGATGAAAAAAATATCGATGAACTCCGCAAGCGGCTCCGGCGCGAGCGCGCCGGGCCCACCGGCTATGATCAGTGGATGCGATGCGGAGCGCTCCTTGCTTTTGAGCGGGAGACCGGCCAGGTCGAGCATCATTAAAACGTTGGAATACAGAAGTTCTGATTGCAAAGTAAACCCTACCAGGTCGAAATTTTTCACCGGCGAGAAGCTCTCGACGGTGAAGAGCGGCAAATTGTGTTCCCGCATCTTCTCCTGCATGTCCACCCAGGGTGCGTAGACCCTTTCTGCGGCGGCCCACCGCCTGGAGTTGATGATATCATACAATATCTGGTATCCCAGGTGCGACATACCGATCGCGTACGTATCCGGAAAACAGAGCGCGACCGATACCGCCGCCGCATGCAGGTCTTTTTTGATGCTGCCGGGTTCGTTCCCGACGTACTGTCCCGGCTGGCTGACCTGTGTAAGTATGTGTTCATCCAAAAGCGTATGTATTTTTTCTGCCTCAGAGGGCATGGATGGTTTTCCCGGTCGTAAAAAAAGAGATAAAAATTCATCCGTCGGCATTTTCGTCGTACTGACCCAGCTCCCTGCTCTTCAGGGTTGCGGCCTCTACGGCATCCACAAGGGCTTTTCGCAGGCCGCGGCTCTCGAGGATGCGGATGCCCTCGATGGTTGTACCGCCCGGAGTGGCGACCGCGTCTTTGAGCTTCTCCGGATGTTCTCCTGTGGACAGCACCAGCCCGGCCGCGCCGAGCATGGTCTGGGCGGCCAGCTGCGTGGCATCGGCCCGGTTCAGCCCCATGTTAACCCCTCCGTCACTCAGGGCCTGGATCGCCATAAAAGCATAAGCGGGACCGCTGCCGCTCAGTCCGGTGACGGCGTCCATCATCTCCTCGGGCACTTCCAGGCACAGTCCCACGGCCGAAAAAAGCTCACCGGCCAGGGCCGCATCTTCTTCGCTCCCGTCCGGCCCCCTGCAAAAGGCGGTCGCCCCCCGGTTCACTATCGCCGGAGTGTTGGGCATGGACCGGATAAGGCGCCCCGTACCGAGCTGTTTTTCCAGCCACCGCAGCGTTTTGCCCGGCGCTATCGATATCAAAAGGTGTTTTTTAAGGATATGCGGGGCTATTTCATCGGCGACCCGTTGCAGGATATTTGGTTTGACAGCCAGAACAACGATATCACAGGCTTCAAGGATCTTGCAATTGTCCGGGAAAACATTGCCGCCGATCAGGTCGCTTGCGATTCTCCTGCGGTCCGCGGATGGATCGCTGGCATAGACATTGCCGCAAGGTGCCAGTTTTGCCCTTATAATCCCTTTTATGAGGCTCTCGGCCATCCTTCCCGCGCCGATAAAGCCGATCTTTCCTTTCAACATGATCATCATCTCCGGTGCAGCGGGTTTTTTGATTTCTCAATCCAAACTCCCAGAATGTAGCAGAGATCCGGGAAAAAAGCAAATCAGCCGCCCGGACCGGAAGGGTGAGGTTCTGTATCAAGATCATGCCGCACAACCGGAGTGTATGCGGCCGTACCGGCCAGGTCGCCCTCCCCCGTCATTTCCACAATCCTTCCGGGGTGAGCCACATCTCCATCTTACCCAGCAACCAGTCCGAGAAGAGCGCCAGAATCGCGGCCGGGACGGTGCCTGCTATGAGGAGCGGCATTCTGACCGTGCGCAGCCCCTGAAATATCGGGTCACCCAATCCGCCGGCGCCGATCAAGCCGCAAAGGGTGGCGATGCCGATCGTCCAGACCGTTGCAATACGTATACCCGCCATTATCACCGGAAGGGCAAGCGGCAACTCGACCTTGAACAGAACCTGCAGCGGATGCATTCCCATGCCCCGGGCAACTTCTTTGATTGCGGGATCCACCTGGTTGATGCTTGTGTAGGTGTTGCGCAGTATGGGCAGAAGAGCATACAAAACAAGCGCAAGAAGCGCAGGCGGACGGCCGATGGTGGGAA
>PUMZ01000026.1 GCA_003551565.1 Candidatus Brocadiaceae bacterium
ACAGGAAACTGTCTTGGCTCAACGCCGAGAAACATCGGTTGTTTCAGTGGTCGATAAAAAAAAGGTATTGATAGGCCTTCGTGGCTGTACACAAAAGGAATCTTGTGGCGATCCACCATACCCCAAAGCATTCGTGCAGTTTCCACTCCCTCCGCAGCATACCAATTCTTTGGGAGGGTGTTTTCGAAACATGTCAGCAACGCGTTTTTTTATATCGCGCTTCTCCGACTCCAGGGAAAAAGTATTAAGTTGGTTATCGAAATTAGCTAGCCACTTTTTCTGGATTGTAGTTGTCCCAGTCTTTGGGTAGCCAATATGAAGGATTAATTTAGAATTTGAATACATAACTCTCCCTTGAAATCAGCCCAGAAAGGCTCTAACCCATCACTTTGAACTAGCTCTTTGGAAAGTTGCAATGAGGCGTTCGACCATCCAGTCTACTGTATGGATCTGGCTACCAATATGCACCTCAGGCGCTTCGGGTGCCTCATACGGCGAATCAATGCCGGTGAAGTTTTTCAGTTCGCCCCGGCGGGCTTTTTTGTACAGGCCTTTGGGGTCGCGTTGCTCGGCGATGTTAAGTGGCGTGTCGACGTATTCGATGAATCGGTTTTCGCCGATAAGCTCCCGTGCCAGTTGTCGCTCGGCTTTGAAGGGCGAGATGAAAGCGGTGAGGACCACAAGGCCGGCATCGCTCATGAGTTTGGCCACTTCGGCGACGCGGCGGATGTTTTCTACGCGGTCTTCTTCGGTAAAACCAAGATCTCGATTCAGGCCATGGCGCACATTGTCGCCATCTAACTGTTGCGACCTGGGTGATGACATAACCCAAGGGAGGTCACCCGCTTATTTGCCAAGACCTAACCCCATCAGTGGTTGATCGCCATGGCCCGAAACCGCTCGTTGGCCTCGGTCAGTTCGTCGAAGCTCCCCTGCCCCTTCAGCTCCCCCTTCTCCAACAAGAAGATGGTGTCGCACTCGCGCACGGTGGAGAGTCGGTGGGCGATGAGGATGATGGTTTTGCGGTGGCCGAGGTTGTGCACCGCCTCCATCACCGCCTGCTCGGTGAGGTTGTCCAGGGCGCTGGTGGCCTCGTCGAGAATCAGCACCTCGGGGTCGTGGTAGAGAGCGCGGGCGATGCCGATGCGCTGGCGCTGGCCACCGGACAGGCGCACGCCGCGCTCGCCGACCTGGGTGTCGTAGCCCTGCGCCATGTCGCCTACCACGAACTCGTGCAGGTTGGCGATTCGCGCGGCGCGCTCCACCGCCTGCAGGTCGATGCGCTCCGGCGGCAGGCCGAAGGCGATGTTGGCGGCGACGGTGTCGTCGGCCAGGTAGATGTGCTGCGGCACGTAGCCGATGGTGCGCTGCCAGGCGCGCACGTTGTGGTTGGTGATGGGCGTGCCGTCGACCTTTAATCCGCCGGACGTCGGGGTTAGCAACCCCAGGATCATGTCCACTGTCGTGGTCTTGCCGCTGCCGGTGGCGCCGACAAAGCCGATGGTAGCCCGCGCCGGAATGCTAAGGCAAAGGTCCCGCAGTGCCGGGCGCTGGGCACCCGGATACGTATAGTGAAGATGATCGAGGGTAATGGCCTGGCTGACGCCAAGCGGCGGCGGTTCTTTACCTTTCTCCAGCACCTTTTGTGACAGCACTTCATCCCGCTGAAGGCGCTGGATGTCTTGGTGCAGATTATCCAGGGCCGCACCGGCAAAACGCATCATGGTCAGATTTCGATACAAATCACCAAAAGCCGGCAGTAGCCGCTGGGCACCGAGGACAAACACGGCCAGCGTCGGCAGGATCTCTCGCAATCCGCCGGGCTGATTCATGAGAAAGAGCACCACCGACAGCGCACCGACATAGATCAGTGCCTGGAGAAAATGCTTGGGTATTTCGTGGAACAGCGCAACATTGGCCTGGACTCGGGCCATGACCTTGGCGGGTCTTTCAAACCGCCGCAGATAGGGGCCCTCGAGACCCGTGACCTTGACCTCCTTGATGCCACCAAAGCACTCGGTCACTGCCTCGAACCGTTGACGGTTCGCCTCGACGCGGCGATATCCCAAACGATTGAGCACACCCCGCACCGCCAGATACATGCCGCCATAACCGAGAGTCAGGCCCAAGGCGATCACACCGGCGAGCACCGGATCGACGATGAATAGCAGCACGATCAGAGCGAGGCTGACCGCAGCCCCCGCTAGAAACTTCAGGAGCGGCTTCAAAGCGCCACTAATGACCTGATTGGCCTCATTGAGGATGGATTTACCCAGATCAGCGCTGTGGCGGTTCAGGAAATAATCGTAGGGCTGACGCAGGTAGCTCTCGATCAAATAACAGCTCAGGGCGTAGGTGCGCATGTGCATAAACCGCACCGTGAGATACTGCACCAGGGCCTTGAAAACAATGGCGCTGACCAGCGCCACGATCATCATCAGGCCAAGAAAAAACAGAAACCGATCGGTGCTCTCGAAACCCAGGGTGGTGTAGGCCGCACTCAAGTAGCGGTTGGTTTCCACCACCTCCGGGTTTGACAGCACCATGACGAACGGCATGATGGACACCACGCCAACCATCTCAACAAACGCCAGGATCAGGATTAACAGCAGCATCACATAAGCGCGCTGACGCCCTTTGCGATCCAGCAGGGCGTACAGTTTTTTGACGGTGGTCAGCATGAAACTCCGTTGGCGGTTTTAGCGCTCATCACCTTCATCCAGGCTCCGGGCTTCGGCCCGCAGCTCTTCAATTTCCTGTTGCAGGGCGGCGTATTCCGCCTCTTTTTGCCGAATGAACTCCCGGGTCATGCGCATGCGCTCGTCAATGCCCCGGGGGGTG
>PUMZ01000343.1 GCA_003551565.1 Candidatus Brocadiaceae bacterium
AGGCCAGAAGCTGTCCGCACAAAAAGGCGAGCAACAGCGCCATGATGAGCGCCGAAAAGTCGGTAGGGAGCGGCGCTACATCGCCGAGGTAAATCCAGTCTGACATAATTACGGTTTAAAAACTTTATGCAGGCATCATGTTACACATAAGCCCTGAAAAATTGTTGTTCTCCCATGTTCTCGATGCCGTCCACGTACTTCGCTGCGCTGCCGGCACGTAATCCAAACACCTGTACCAGGTCTTTGAACCAGTTGGGAAAACGGTTGGTGAATTTGAGTTCCAGTACCAGGTTGTTCCCGAAGACATATCTCGGGTTTTTCAGCCGGGATGAAAATGTGATTTGATTTTCCGGTTCACTGCGGACTTTGCGGTCGATGGTAACCCTGATCTTGTTGGAACCGTCGGCAACCCAGGCTTCGCGGTAGTAGGCCACATGAACTTTGGGCCCGGCATTCAGATGGTAAACAAGCCGGGTGAAGTCGTGCAGCGCATCGAGCTGTTCTGCTGTCGGATTCACCAGGCTGTCCCTGTCCGGAATGAACCCCCGAGCCATGTCATAAGCGGCTTCCCGGTGGACAATAGCCCGTTTTTTTGCAATCACCTTATCGTGGCGCCGCTTTATCTCAAAATAGACCGGCGAGTCATCGGTTTTTTCATAAAAACGAATCCGCAGTTTGTAACGGTTCCGGTCACCATTAACGGTTTCCTGATAGGTACGCAGATCGGGCGAGTCCAGATAGAGACTGTGTACGGGATACGAAAGATTGGGCTGTGTCGCTCCGTAGCTGTCCACATCCAGATACGACGAGACAAAGTCGCGTATCCCGAGTGCCACATCTTCATTTATGATGTACTTATGCTCGAAACGTTGTCGTTGCAGTCTGTCGACACCCATGGTTTCCTGCGCTAAATTATCTCTGTTTTCTGTAATTAAATAATATCAAAGAAGTATGCTGTATAAAAACGGCTACTGAGTAGCGACAGCAGAAGTGAGCTTCAGGAGCCCGATGATAATACAAAGGTCATGACGATTTTGCCCTCATGAAAATTTATTGCATAATCAAGCATTAAAAAATAACAAAAAAATAACACAGACTCCATAATAGAGATAACCTGAAATATGCAACCCTGAAGCCAGGCTCCTGCAGCAGGTTTGTGCAGGCCTGCTGGTTTTGCCCGCCTGCTTTTTTCTGATAACGGTTTGCTCTATCCTGATATTTGTCAGCAATCGGACTTCAGATTTTCTGGCTGGATTTATTTATATTGCAAGATTGCCCACGATTAGTGCGGGAGACGGTCATGCCTCCGGCACGATTCCGGATTTTTTTGCGTTTATGTGATACGAAATCACAAAATTGTGTTGATCGATACTGACACTGATCAAACCACTCATTCCTAAGAATTTTACCATGCGACGAACTGTCGGCGTCTTTGCGCTTATAATACTGGTCATTGCTGGTTTTAAACTGGCCTCTTCCACGGAAAGCAGCCAGCCGGAATCTGCTGATGCCACGGAGATTCTGCAAAATGCTGTATTCACCGATCTGGACGGAGGTGAGGTGACCATCCATGATTTTGAAGGAAAAACCGTTCTCATCGACATCTGGGAAACCTGGTGCACGCCGTGCATCCGAAGCATGCCCACACTGCAGGAACTGATGGATGACTATCCGGACGATTTCATCGTTCTTGCCGTTTCACCGGGGTACATGGACTCCGAAGAGCAGGTCCGCGAGTTTGTCGCAAACAATGATTACGATTTTGCTTTTGTATTCGGAGAACAGCTGGCAGAGGATTTTAATGTGCAAAGCATTCCCTACAAAGTATATGTAAGCCCGGGCGGCGAGTACATTGAGTCCATCCTTGGTACGCAGGGACCGGAACTCGATTATGAGAAAACACGCGAAATTATTGAAAAACATCTATAAACCTAATACTGAGATTTTATGACGACGACTGTAAAAGAGAAAAAGCTTCCTTACAAAGTTGCAGATATTTCCCTGCACGAATACGGCCGGAAGGAGATCCGGCTTGCAGAAGCCGAAATGCCAGGCCTGATGGCCCTGAGGGAGGAGTTTGGCCCGCAGAAACCATTAAAAGGAGCACGAATTGCCGGATGCCTGCACATGACCATCCAGACCGCAGTGCTCATCGAAACGCTGGTTGAACTCGGTGCTGATGTCCAGTGGTCATCATGCAACATTTACTCGACCCAGGACCATGCAGCAGCAGCAATAGCCAAAGCCGGTGTTCCGGTGTATGCGTGGAAGGGCATGACCGAGGAAGAGTACGACTGGTGCATTGAACAGACCCTTTACTTCAGGGATGGCCAGCCGCTTAACTTGATTCTGGATGATGGCGGCGACCTCACCAATATGGTTCTGGACAATTACCCCGAACTGGCAAGCAAACTCAACGGTATTTCCGAAGAGACCACTACGGGTGTACTGAGACTGTACGATCGCATGAAGGCGGGAACACTTCCTGTGCCGGCAATCAATGTCAACGACTCCGTAACCAAGTCCAAGTTTGACAACAAGTATGGCTGCAAAGAATCCTGTGTGGATGCCATCCGCCGTGCCACCGATGTGATGATGGCCGGGAAAGTGGCTGTTGTAGCTGGATACGGTGATGTCGGCAAGGGTTCGGCTGCCTCCCTGCGCGGTGCGGGAGCCCGCGTTATCGTCACCGAAATTGACCCGATCTGTGCGCTGCAGGCTGCCATGGACGGCTACGAAGTCAAAAAGATGGCCGATGCCGTGGAAGAGGCCGATGTGGTCATTACCGCAACCGGCAACAAGGATATCCTGACCGATGTTCACTTCCGGAGCA
>PUMZ01000333.1 GCA_003551565.1 Candidatus Brocadiaceae bacterium
CTCAGCACGAGACCCTTGACTGCCGGGGCCGTTCCGGCCGGGCCCAGCACCAGGCCGGCGGCGGCGGGTAGCAGCAGGGCCCGCAGGGTTTCAAAAGGACGGCATCTCAGATAAAGTATGCAGGCGCCGGTGCTGAGAAGTGCGGCGATCATGTAGGGGCCTTCGCCGGCGTGCCATCCGGTTTTGACGGCGGAGAGGGTCCGACCCATCCCGAGGAACAATAAAAAGATGACCGGAACGGCCCCGAGCCACAGCAGCAGTGCGATCATCATCCCGGGCAGTTTCTTCATGACGATCACGGCCGCTGAGATGCTTGTAAGCAGCGAGAATGTCATGTAGGGCAGGAAGCGGTGGATCCAGAAGAAAGGGCGGTGGATCATTGCTTTCGTGTTGGCGATGTCCACGTATCCTGTGCCCAGGTAGCCTTTTTCAAACAGGCTGTTTTCTATCGGGATCGCCGATTCGCGGAGGAATTCCAGGCTCTGCGCTCCGCTCCAGTCGGGGCGTTTCTGCCGGATATACGCCAGCGCGGCGCTGACGCGTGGTGCAGCATAAGATGTTCCTCTGGTTTCGGTTATTCTCCGGCGAGTTCCACGGGGTAAGAAAGCCAGCTCCTCCAAACTGGCATCGCCGGAGGCCGAGATATCGATATGTCCGCCGTAGTTGGAATGCGGGGCCTTGCCCGCTTTTCCGGCGCTTGCTACGGCAATCACATGTTCATAAGCGGCGGGATAGACGGCCTTTTCGGATGCGTCATTCCCTGCGGCCGCCACGATCATCACTCCGGCCCCGTGCAGTTGTTCGATGAGGGTTTTCTTCTCCGGGTCCGGTTCGTCGAAAGCGAGGCTGATGTTCAGCACCACCCTCGCTTGCGGGTTTGCGCGTGCGAATCCGAGGCATGCTCTCAGTGCATCCAAAAAATCTTCTCTGTGCCGTTTTCCGGTGATATCTTCCGCCGGCAGGCCCACGATCGTCACATTGGCATGATTGCGCAGCACGCGGGCCACCATGCTTCCATGCGAGGCCGGTTCGTGGGCGATGCCATGGCGGGCCCGGACATAGGCGGGATCCAGGGGGGAGTCGAGGACGAAAACCACGACGTTTTCCGATATTGCGATTTCGGCGGGCCGGGGCATGCGCCCCGTCGCGGCATCGATGACCGGCGGGCTGGGGGTGAACCGTGCGAAGGCTACGGCGATGCACAACAGCAAGAGGGAGGCGATGGCGGCCCTGGCGATCAGGTCATGGCTGCGGGAACGGGCAGCATCTGAAACATCGGTATGGTTTTGCTTCATCTTTGCGCAGACGGTCAACTAAGAGGAGGCTTTTGCCAGAAGGCGTTTCAGACGTAATGCACCCTGCACTCGGGTTTTTCGCTTTCAAATTGCTGCAACTGCTCCATCTCCAGGCCGGCGCAGCCGCCGACATAGAGATCCCGCAGGTTAGCGAGATGGAACAGCGGTCCCAGATCGTTGATTTTTTTGCAGTCCGCCAGGTCCAGTACGGTGAGTTCGACAAGTTTTCCGAGAGCGTCGATGTTTTGTATCTCAGAGCAACCGGAAAGCTTGAGTTTTTTGAGCCTTCTGAGTTCACCGATCGGCGATATGTTGTTCAGTCTGTTGCAATTTCGCAGGTCCAGCTCTTCCAGGTGGTTTTTGCTTGTTGTGCAAAACATGGTCAGATCGTCCACCGTGACGTTCGGGGGCATGCTGATCTTTCTGATATTTCGCATATCATAAATCGGGCTGAGGTTTTGCACGTTTCGGCAGCCGAAGAGATACAACTCCCGGAGACTTTGCAGCCTGGTGAGGGTTGATATATCGGTAAGGCGCGGGCAATCGGAGAGGTTCAGATGCCGGAGTTGATGTTTGGCGCCGGACCTGCGTTTCTGCGCTTCGGCCAGCGCATCGCGCAGTTGTTCTTCGTTCAGGTAGCCATTCTGCACCAGGTGCCTGCCAAGTGTCTGATTATTCCGGAAGCCGTTCTGCGGGGCTTCTTCGTTTTCTCCGGCGGCAAGGGTGTCCTGCGGCCGAATCTTGTCGCCTTCCAGGGTCTGTTCGCCGTTTGTGGATTGCTCCAGGATGCTACGGATGTTGTTGAACATTTCCCTGTTCACATCCTGCAGCAAGATGTCCATCACTTTATTTCCGGCGTGGTGTTTATCCCCTTGTATTTCTGCCGGGAGCTCTTTCCCGTCTCCGCTCTTATTGTCCACGGGGACGTCCTGCAGGATTTTCTTGATATTTCTGAACATCTCCCGATCGACGTTCTGTTGCAAAATATCCATCATTTTCTGTTTCTTCCCCGCGGCAAGGCCCTGGAGGGGTGAGATGTCCGTTACTTGCTTACACCGCGAGATCTCGAGCATTTGCAGTTTGGGCAACACGCCGATGGCCTTGATTGAATGGATGTTTTCGCAGTTCCTGATGAAGAGCCTTCTCAGGTTTTTTGCAGAGGCCAGCGGGTCGATTCCCCACAGGTTATCACAATTGACGATTTCAAAGCGTACCAGATGCTTCAGTTCCTCGATACCTTCCAGAGAGATCAGGTTTTCGCAGTCCGTCACGATAAGGTGCAAAAGGGGCGCGATATGGCCGAAAGCGGTGAAATCCTCCATGTCGTAGCTTGAATTGATATAAAGCATTTTGAGATTTTTGAAAAGGTATGCAACCTCCTCAAGCCTCTCGTTGCCGACGGAATCGCATTCAAGCACCTGGAGACCGGGCGTCATTCGCAGAAGTTCCATATCCAGTTCGTCTGTCACTTTGACGGTCCTGATCATCTTGCGATGCCGGTCAGGGACGTTAAAAAGCCACTGCTGGGCTTGCGGGTC
>PUMZ01000239.1 GCA_003551565.1 Candidatus Brocadiaceae bacterium
GATTCGAACACAAAGAGACGTTCCGTTCCGGCGGCAGGGCCGCCGCCCGCGGCGGATACACCTCCGTCATCTGCGAGCCGAACACGCACCCCCCCCTCGCCTCCGTCCCGGCCGTTCGGGAAGCGGCCTGTAAAGCAAGAAACAATGCGGGTGTGAGAACGTACTTCAAAGTTGCAATGACGCACCGGCGACTGGGCCGCAGGGTCGCCGAGTACGGACCGCTTGCCGCTCTCCCGGAGGTGGTTGCGCTCAGCGACGACGGAGATCCGGTCAGCTCCCGGGCGTTGATGGAGGCGGTCTGCATGCATTCCGCCCCCTGGAAACTGCCGCTGTGTCCGCATTGCGAGGACTCGCCCCGGGCCGTCGGGGATTACGCAGCGGGAGTCGATCCGGGGTTCGAACCGAAAGCGCCCTATACCAACGAAACGTCCTACGTCGAGCGTGATGCGGCCATGGCCCGGAAATACGGGTGCAGAATCCACTTCAGTCACCTGAGCCTGCAATCCTCGATCCGGGCCGTCCGCGGGTTCCGGGATGCACGCCATGGCCGGGCGGACGTCACCTGCGAGGTGACTCCCCACCACCTGCTGCTCTCCGAACGGGACGGCGCCTCCCGGGAAGCGCTCTCGGTCAACCCGCCTTTGCGCTCGCGACGGGATATGGAGGCATTGCAGGAGGCCCTTCTCGGGGGCCGTATAGATGCCATAGCAAGCGACCATGCCCCGCATTCGGCCGGGGAGAAGCAACAGGGGGCCTGCGGTCTGCTGGGCGTGGAAACGACACTGGGGCTGATCATGACCTGCTTCATCCGGCCCGGGCGCCTGGCGCCGCTCGATGCGTGCCGGCTCCTGAGCAGCGCTCCGGCGGAGATTTTCGGCGTGCCGGGCGGCACGGTAACGGAGGGCGCGCCCGCCGATCTGGCCTTCATCGACCCCGAAAAGGGCTGGGTTGTGGATCCTGAGGATTTTGAATCCCTTTCCCGGAATACACCCTTCGCGGGCCGGCGCCTGACGGGCCGGGCGGTGGGGACCATGGTGGGCGGCCGGTTGGTTTATGCCGATGAGGGACTGGAAAACCGGATACGGGATGTTTTTCTACCGGGTCGCTGAATCCGAAGGAATATAATATAACGTACTACACGGGAAACAGTTGACGTGAAACTGGCCACAACAACCGCTGATTTTCGTAACAACACCGACAAAGCATCGGAAATTGTCGAGTTGCTCTATCAGATCGGGAATCACATCCTCACGGAATACGGTTGTTTCGAAGAGTGATAGGTTCCGCAAAATAAAGCTATTGGAGGGTATCTTTCATGGTTTCGGATTCGTGCAGTGTGACGGAAGCAAGCCGATGCATCCCCGTTTGTGCTTCGTGTGTGCTTCTGTGCTTCGGGTCTCCTTCTGTGCTTCTCTGCTTCGGGTCGGACCACGATATGGTATTGCTTGACAAAGTGATACGCATATTTTAGCCCAGCAAAAGGGCCTTGCAGGCGATTTTAGGGGGGGGTATTTGGGGCCGTAAGGAAAACGCTTGTTATTTGTGTTGCACCTTGGGCGCTCTTTGACATGTTCATTTCCTCCTGCTGTGCTCTGCGCTCTCTGCGCCCTCTGCGGTGAATTTTTCAGAGATCACCACGGGCCTTGTTTACTGCGACAGCGGCAACCTGATCGAAGACCACGAGCATGAGTATGTCTACGATGTGTTCAACAGGCTGGTGCAGGTTGTGAGAAAGTCTGACTCCGAGGTTATAGCCACCTACCGCTACGACACGCAGAACCGGCGTGTAAAACGCATTGTCACCAATTCCGGCGATCTCAACGGCACGACGCAGTATGTTTATGACGGCTGGCAGGTTGTTGAGGAGCGGGATGGTCAGGACGCCGTCACTGCCACCTATACTTACGGCAATTACATCGACGAACCGATCACTTTAACAACCGATTCCGGAACGTATTATTACCACACCAACAATCTCTACAATGTACGTGCGCTGACGGATGAGCAAGGCGCGGTTGTGGAGCGGTATCGGTATTCGGCATACGGCGAGGTAACAATTCTCGACGCTGGCGATCAGGAAATTCCCGCAAGCACCGTGGGCAACGTGTACATGTTCCAGGGCAGGCGTCTGGACCCGGAGACGGGGCTGTATTACTACCGCAACCGGATGATGAGTGCGGAGCTGGGGCGCTTCCTGCAGAGAGACCCGCTCGGGTATGTGGACGGGTGGAATTTGTATGAGTTTGTCACCATAGTGTATTTAGACCCTACTGGATTGAAGAGATTCTATGTTGTAGGAGAAAGAATAGAAGAAGAACATCGTGATGATGAAACAAGGTCCGAACGATTGCAAAGAAGAGCTGGCGTATTCTTAGGAGTCATGCATGTAGATGTTTATTATGGCAAAAAAACTGAGGCAACACTGGTAAGGGTTGGTCTTGGTGGAAGCATCGATTCTACAAGGGATATTTCTGACCTGAAATTATGGGAACTTAGCAAAAAGAAAGATTGCGAATTATCTTGGGGAGAAGGAGCTGGCGAGAATATAGAGTGTGCTTCCGACGAATCTATTGTCGATTGCATAAGCTCAGCTCCGAAACCTCGACGAGTTGAGTTTTCCGCATTGAACAACAGTTGTCAGCAGGATGTGCAACATGCAATAGAAGGTTGTTGTTTAAGGGGATATACTGCTACAGGACGTTCTCCCAATTGTCAAACGACAACTTAAAATACCGACTGACGACAACTATTTTTCCCGATCGGGAAAAATAGTGTAAGGTTTGGGGAACATAACTCGAACAGAGGTTCCCCGCATGACAACGGACCAACAA
>PUMZ01000011.1 GCA_003551565.1 Candidatus Brocadiaceae bacterium
AGCCGCGACGGTTTCCACTGGCACCGCCCCGTACGCGAGCCGTTTATTCCGGCCGTGCGGGATGCCGGCCCCGGCCATCCGGAATACGGTTATCTGAGGCCGGCGGGGAGCGTTGTGAATGTGGTGGATGATAAGCTCTATTTCTACTATATGGCTGCTTCCGGCATTGATAAACAAAGCCGTCCCGGGGTTTATACCGGTATCACCATCAACCTGGCCACACTCCGCCGCGACGGTTTCGCCTCCATGCGTTCGGGCGACAAAGAAGGCACTCTGCTCACCCGGCCGGTGACCTTCAACGGCGGACGTCTGTTCGTCAACACGGACTGTTTCGACGGTCACCTCAAAGTCGAGGTCTGCTCCGAAGACGGAACCCCATTGCCAGAGTTCACAAAAGACCTATGCAAGCCCATATCAATCGACAGCACAAAAAAGATGGTTGAATGGCGGAATCGCCCTGCACTGGACAATTACAATGATCAACCTTTGCGTTTCAAATTTCACCTTGCCGGAGGCGACCTGTATTCCTTTTGGACAAGCGATTCTGAAAGCGGAGAGTCCGGCGGTTATGTTGCCGGCGGCGGGCCGGAATTCACGGGTGGTCGTGATGAGTAAAAACGTATTAACCCCGGAAATTATGGGATTTCCGAGGTAGTATAAACATAAAAACTTAAATTCAAACTTACAAAATACTTTTTTCAATATCCCAAGAAGATTGCTTGCTATTATTACAACCTCAGTGTCGAGAAAAAACAGGCCAAGTCAACTGATCTTTTGTCTATTCGTTTGCATCACGAGTGAAAAACATTTATATTGTGAATAATTTTGGAATTAGTTGTATGTGAGTAAGGGAGGTGAGCCGGTTCGTTCAAGCGGATTTCCTATCCTGATGGCGATCAGGCCGAGGACGGAACCATTTACGTCACCTACGATTTCGACCGCAAGGGCGCCCGGCAGATACTTACGGCCGTCTTTACCGAACAAGATGTACTTGAGGGCACTCCGGAATCAAATTCGGTGAGACTGAAAAAGTTAATCAGCGGGCCGGATAATTAACTGTAAACGAGTTATTTGAACCGATCAGGCAAGATGGACGTATTTACCACAGTAATTAATACCTAATAAATCAGGACAAAAGAATGTCTTATAACCATCCTTCAGCTTGTCACTTAAAAGTATGCGGAGAAAAAGGGAAATTTGCCGGTTGGCCCGCCAACAGCGGAATCTGGCGCTGGGGTAATGAAATACTGTGCGGTTTTACGCTCGCCGAGCATAAAGAAAAAAAGTCAGGCCATACATACGATCCCAAAACCGCCGTCCAGAAGTTCGCTCGCAGCTTCCACGGCGGGGAAACATGGACAGTAGAGGACGCTTGCGAACGCGGCATTACAGCAAGGGCCAAAGACCATAACCCGACGTGTGAACCCGCCCAGCCGACCGACTGCCCGGGCGGATTTGATTTTACACACCCCGATTTCGCCATGACTCTGCGGCGTATGAGTGACGCAGAAGGGCCTGCTCATTTATATGTAACCCAGGACCGCGGGCACCACTGGCAGGGGCCTTACACCTTTCCGCTTCTGGGAACCCGGGGCATTCTTGCACGAACCGATTATATGATTGAAGGTCCCGAGCGGCTCATGGCATTTCTCACCGCCTCCAAAAGTAATGGAAAGGAGGGACGCGTCGGGTGCTTTCGAACTTGCGACGGGGGACGCGGCTGGCATCTGGTCTCGTGGCTTGATGACGAACCGGATGGATTTTCTATCATGCCGGCAAGCGTCAGGGTCTCCGATTCCCGGGTGCTGTGTGTTGTAAGGCGGCGAGAGTGCGGGCGGAGTTGGCTTGAAGGATATATTTCAGACGACAACTGTGAAAACTGGCGATACGCCGAGGAACCAGTTGTCTATCCCGGAAAAAGCAGCAATCCGCCGGCAATGATACGGCTCGATGACGGCCGTATATGCCTGGCTTATTGTGTTAGAAGTGAGGGGCCGGAAGACCCTTCCCGGGTCTGCGTTCGCTTCAGCGAAAATGGGGGCGAGATATGGAGTGACGAAATTGTTCTCCGCGGCGACGACGGCGCCGGAGGCGATATCGGCTATCCACGTATAGTTCAGCGGCCCGACGGACGGCTTGTGCTGCTGTATTATTACAACCACGCACTTAAAGAACAGCCATCCTGGCGTTATATTGCGGCTACCCTGTTTGATCCGGCCAGCTGCGGATAAGGGCCAATGCGCGCTTAGAATAATTGTGTCAGCAGAGTCCCGAAGTTTTTAATGAT
This sequence comes from Candidatus Brocadiaceae bacterium, assembly GCA_003551565.1. GTDB lineage: Bacteria > Planctomycetota > Brocadiia > SM23-32 > SM23-32 > PUMZ01. The sequence continues at coordinate 2,288 of PUMZ01000011.1, forward strand.
TTCATTGGAAGGACTTACATCTAAGGAATCAAAGAAAAAGAACAAACCAAGAGTTTCTCTATGAAGAAATTACATCAAAAAACCGTGCAGTGGCAGCGTGAAGTGCCGCTGCGCTATGAAGCGGATATTGCGGTGCTCGGCGGCGGTATTGCCGGAGTATCGGCGGCCTGCGCCGCGGCAAAATCCGGCGCAAGCGTTATCCTGGTTGAACGTTTCGCCGTGACCGGTGGGATGCTCACCACCGGCGGCGTGGCGAATTTCTGCGATAGCAGTTACCTGGAAGGACAGGGAGAAGTTTTTGACCAAATACTCGCCGACCTCAAAGAATGGAATGCCATAGGATACGGGAAAAAGTCCTGCTTCCACTATGAAATCCTTGCCGTTGTCCTGCAGGAACTCCTGCTGCGACGCGGCGTAAAGCTGCTCCTGCATACCCGCCTTGCCGATTGCGCTGTCGACAGCAGCGGTAGGATCAGTGAGTGTATCGTCTGCGGCAAAAGCGGCCCCGAAGCCTTGCGCGCAAAACAGTTCATTGACTGTTCCGGTGAGGCTGATTTGGCTCGAACTGCCGGATTCGAGACTGTTAAGGGCGGTTCCTCCGGATACCAGCTCCCGATGTCCATGATGTACTTCGTTCGCCATGTCTGCCCTGAGGAGGTTGAGCTGCATCTGCCCGATGGGTGGTTTAATCCCATTGAAAACAAAGACGAGTTGCCGATGACAAGCATATGGCCCGACGGGCCGGGCGCCAACGCTCTGAAGGTGAAAATTCCAATGTTCGACTCCACAGATACCGAGAGCCTCACCGAAGCCGAAATAACCGCCCGGCGACGCATTATGGAAGTGCTGGATTATTATCAGAGGGTGGAGAAGAAGCCGTGGCTCCTGGATCATTGCAGTCCGATTATCGGAATACGCGAGGGATGCAGGATAGTGGGCGATTACATACTCACCGTCGATGACGTGCGGACCGGGCGGGCTTTTGACGACGGAGTGGCGCGGGGCACCTATAAGCTTGACGGACATAAACCCGACGATGACAAGCGCACGTATATCCTTCCCAAAGATGATCTGAAAGTTCCGCCGTATCATATACCGCTGCGCAGCCTCATCGCAAAAGACGGGAAGAATGTGATGATGGCCGGACGCTGTTTCTCGGCCGATCAACTCGCTCTGTCTTCAGCGCGGGTTGCGACGTCATGTTCGATGATGGGCCAGGCCGTCGGCATTGCAGCGGCTCTGAGCGTTCAGAAAGGGTGCGACCCCAGAGAACTGGACCCCGCCGATGTTCAACAGCATGTCATCCGGCGCGGCGCTGAACTGGCGATTCGATAACGGATAAAAATATCATCATGAAGAACGCCGGGCGCGTTACAGATATGGGGCATGCCGCATATGCAAAAGACGGAACGGATCAGAGAGAAGCACAGTATTGTCCATTTGAGACGTTGGAAGAGGTATGGAATTTCGATGCAGTGAAAGAGTATGGTCTGCCGGATGAGAATGAACAGGTTGAGGCGTATGAAAGGATTTTGCAGCATGCCGGAGAACAGGAACCTGACACATTAACGCCTGGAGGCACCTATAAAACCTTGGTGTCAGGTGCAATAGCCACGTTCGGATGGGATATGCTGCTGATGGGAGCCAGTGATCCGGGGAAAATGGAAAACGTGTTTGACAGTTATTATCGCCGCAGCGAATTCTTTTACAAATGCTGGGCTCAAACCAGTGCGGAAGCGATCCTTACCCACGATGATTTTGTCTGGAGCAGCGGTGCTTTCATGAACCCTGAAATTTATCGCGAGGTGTTGATTCCGCGTTACAAAGAACTTTGGAAAATTATCCATGATACGGGGAAGAAAGTGTTGTTTTGCGCAGACGGCAACTTCATGGAATTTGCAGGCGATATCGTGGAAGCGGGCGCTGATGCGCTCATTTTTGAACCGATGAACGATTTCGATTTTATGGTCGATAACTTTGGTGAGGAGTGCTGCCTGATAGGCTCTTTTGTCGATGCCCGAGACATGACATTTCACCACTGGGATAAAGTGAAAGCGGACATTGACAGGACATTCGAACGGCTGCAGGACTGCAAAGGGGCAATCGTGGCCGTCGGTAATCACCTGCCCGCTAACATCACAGATGAGATGCTCGAGCGCTATTTTACAGAACTTATCCCCCAATTGCGTAAGTAGCCTCTAATCTATAATGCGTAATTCGTAATGTTTAATGCGTAGCGCAAGTTGTGAGTTGCAAGTGGCCAAGTTCCGGGGCATATTGGAGGGCGAGCGTCCCCGCGAGCCTTAAAGCCAATGGAGTCCGGTAAGCCGCCCCCGTAAAACAAACAAAAAACCACAGGTGGCTATTAAACCTGTTGTTTCACACAAGCCCGGCCGCCGGCGCGGGGTGCCCCAGATACGCCGAGGGAGAGACACGGATGAATGTAAATTGGAAATCGTTTATTGTAAATTGTAACCTGAACACTGAAATCTGAAACCTTAAGTGCCTGGAGACGCTTCCGAATGCAAACACAAAAGAATTCCATTATACCAGACGGGATCAATATTTCTCTTGGTTCATGGTGTCAGACCGGTCATCCGGCTAATGCCGAAATACTGGCGCAGGCGGGATTCAGTTGGCTGGCGGCGGATTGTGAGCACGGAGAATTCAACGAAAATGATGTAGCTGTTTTCTGCCGGGCCGTCAAGGCCGCTGGCGCCGTTCCCCTGGTGCGGGCCCGGGAGAACGCCACCCTGCCCATCCGGCGGGCTCTCGATATGGGGGCCGGCGGGGTCTTTGTGCCCCTGGTAAGCAACGCCGAAGAAGCAAAGAAGGCGGTCGCATCCGCTCTCTACCCGCCCCAGGGAGTGCGCGGTTTCGCCTGGCAGGCGGCTAATCAATGGGGACAGAATTTTGATGCATATCTGCGTGATTTTCGCCCCGTTGTCATCGTTATGATCGAAACCAGAGAGGCTGTTGAAAATATCGACTCCATCCTGGCGGTTGAGGGTGTGGACAGCGTATTTATCGGACCGTATGACTTGAGCGGCTCTTACGGCATCCCCGGACAGACTGAAAGTGAAATCGTTATTAAAGCCTGTAATGAAGTGGTTGAAGCTTGCAAACGTGCAGGCAAACCCGCGGGCCGGCATATCGTAACCCCGAAGCGGGATAACGTGCAGCAGGCCATAGAACAAAATTACCAGGTTATCGCTCTCGGAATGGATACTTTTTTCCTGGCTAACGGGGCTCGCCAGGCAAAGGAGATGATAAATGATTAAAATTGCTGTCACTGATCTGGAGTATGATAAAGCGGAAAATGTTTTCCTGAACGCGGAAGGGGTGGAATGTTTCAGAGTTCCTTCCGGAGAAAGTGAGCTTGCCCGACATATTTGTGAAAAAAGGGTCCGCTATGTTGTAGTAGGGGTGGACAAATACACCGGCGCTCTCTACGATGCATTGCCGGAAGGAGGTGTAATTGCCAGGTTCGGCGTAGGTTATGACGGCATAGATGTTGAACGTGCGGCCGGGCGCGGTATTCTTTGCTGCAACACTCCGGCTGCCCTGGATGATTCAGTCGCCGAATGCGCGCTGGCCCTGATTCTTGCCGCCGCGCGAGAACTGACGCTATGCGCGGCCGACCTTAAAAATAAACGCTGGCAGAGCCGGGTCGGCCGGGAGCTTTCCGGCAGTACTTTAGCCGTTATCGGGTGTGGACGAATAGGCACAAAAGTCGCCTGTGCCGCAAAAAACGGCTTCGGGATGCGGGTTGTCGGTCAGGATATCAGAGACATTGAAGATGTCGAAATTTTCGATGAATTCACCACCGACTTCGCCGTCGCGGTGGGAAAAGCAGATTTTGTGTCACTGCATGTCCCTGAGAATCCATCCACAAAAAACTTAATCAACGCAGAAAGTTTAAAGCTGATCCCCGAAGATGCCGTTCTGATCAACACTTCGCGCGGCGGTCCTGTGGACGAAAACGCTTTGTATGATGCAGTGGCCGAAGGCAGCCTGGCCGGCGCCGCTCTGGATGTCTTCAAAAACGAACCCTACGAACCGCTCGATCCGGCGCGTGACCTTAGAACGCTTGAACGTATCATCACCACCCCCCACATCGGCAGCAGTACCGCCGAAGCTTGCACCCGCATGGCTGAAACGGCGCTGACAAATATTAAATGGGCTGCCAATGGCGAAGTTGCAAAGATGAACCTGGTTCCCGAACTGCAGGGTATTATTCCGTAATACTAAATTCCAAATCTCAAAACACTGAAATTTCAAATATGAGAAAACAGCTTGGTAACAGCGCAATGAGAAAACGACTGTAAGTCCTCAGTGAACCACGTAAGATCACCACCGGCACAGGGCACGGTGGTGACGAGACAACGGGGTTCACTGAATATTTAAGGAGATTTTCGTTATGGCTAATAAAAATGATAAAATAGTGACGGATGAAGGCTTAATCGTGGATTTGGCTCCGGATATGGACAGATGGGGGAATGGAAATCGGCTGCCCCGTCAAGGCGTGGCCTCTATAGAACGTTCTCCCAGAGGACGGCTGTGGGCCGCCTTTCGTGTGGAATACAGCAGAGAGGAGGATATCATAGCCGGTGAGTTTATTACCGACGGCGCGCGCTCCGGAATTCCAGTTAACAACAATAACGCGAGGTAGGCCTTTGAATACACCCAACATACTCTTCATTGTGACTGACGAGCATAATCCTCATATCGCAGGGTTTGCCGATGATCCTATCGTTGATACACCGGCCCTTGACCGGCTTGCCGGGCGTTCCACCTTTTTTGAATCCGCCTATTGCCAGTCACCGCTCTGTGTGCCGAGCCGCTATAGCTTTTTAACCGGGAAATATGTGCGTAACTGCTCCGGCTGGGGCAATGGCTCTATTCTTTTTCCCGAGCATGCTACTATGCCCGGGTGGCTCGGTTCGCATGGTTACGAAACGGCTGCAGTCGGAAAAATGCATTTTAAGGGCAAAGAACAAATGCACGGCTGGGGCAGCCGCCCCTACGGCGATCTGGTTGAATCACGCGCCGCCACCCATCAGCCCGATCCGCCGGAGACGGCCGACGGCAGATGGAACAGGCACTCTGTCGGCCGCTTTCCGTTCGCCGGCCCCACACATATTCCTGAAAGCATGCTTGTCGATCAGGTGATCACAACCGAGAGCCTGGCATGGATGCATGAATACGCCGCCTCGGAAAACCAGCAGCCATGGCTCTTCTGCGCATCGTTCTCCAGGCCGCACTTCCCGCTGACAGCGCCCGGCCGGTACATACGGAAGTATCTTGACAGCAATTTGACATTGCCGGAGCCTCCGCCCGGTTATCCCGACGACCTCCACCCTCATGACCGATTTATCGTTGATGATTTCAATCTGCTGAATTTTTCCGCTGAAGAACAAAGATATGCTCTGGCCTGTTACTATGCCTGCGTGGACTACGTGGATGACTGCATCGGCGCCCTGCTTGAGGGATTTGAGAAGGCGGGATGTCTCGATAATATGTATGTGGTTTACACTTCCGATCACGGTGATATGGCGGGTGAGCACGGGCTTTGGTGGAAACGCACCTATTACGACGGCTCGGCCGGAGTGCCGCTTCTGATCTCCGGGCCGGATGTACCCCATGGCAAGCGTGTCCATACCCCGGTTGAACTGGTCGACCTGTTCCCCACCATGTGCGAGTGGGCAAACATTGAAAAACCGGAATCACTTGATGGTGAGAGTCTTAACTCACTTCTGGGCAATAAGACATCGGCAAGGAAGAAGACATGGGCGCGCTCTGAACTTTTTGGCGGGAAGCGCAAAAGCTTCCGCATGATCCGTGATGAACGCTGGAAGCTGGTTGAGTTTCCCGAATATACCCCCCGTTTGTTTGATCTCAAAAATGATCCCGATGAAATGAATGATCTGGCCCATTCCCCACCGCCGGACGCGCCGGTGAAAAAACTGCGGGATATGTTAAATGAGAGTGGATCATGGACGGATATGGAAGGCGCCATGGCGCAAGACAAGGAACGAAGTAAAGACTTTCGGGCCGAATACAAAAGCAAAGGCGCTGTGCAATACCGTTCCCAATATGGTAAAATTATCGAAGCGGATGCACATCTGTATCCGGATGATAACAAATGATTTATTATTTTAGGAGGTTGGAATGAGTAACACAAACGACAACCAGTTCGATTATCCTTATGAAAAAGTTTTTGATTACAACGTTATCCGGAGAGGTCTGTGGGAAGATTCGCCTCCTCCCGCTTATAGCCCTCAGATGGTGGCCCGACATACAGAAACTGTGGCTGAGTCGCAATGGGTCAAGCCCACCCGAAGCTGCCTGCACGATATGGTTCTGGGGCAGACAAACGGATGGCCGGCGAATCCGGACTACCCGGACGATCCGGAAATACCACCGCAGGATATCTACGCCTATCAGATTACCGACACATCGGCTGAACCCGAGGTGAAAATGGTGATCGCCTCCGGAAACCACCCCGGCGAGTTCTCAGGCAACTGGCTCCTGCAAGGGATGGTCAATTTCCTGGCCGGTGATGACGACCGTGCGGCAGCTTTACGGAAGAAGGCCTCCTTTTTCGTTTATCCCGATGTGAATCCCGACGGGCGCTATCAGGCCGTTCACCGCATCGACCTCGAAGCGGCTCCATCGCCGAACCCCAAAGAAGGCTTTGGCAGGCGTTTCGACAATTTCCCCGATACTGACCCCGGTCGCGGCAATCCCGAACTTTATATAGCCGGTGAGGCCGATCATAACCGGGTCTGGAACACCAATGATCGATTCAGGCACATCGACCTGATCAAGCGCGCGATGAAGGCCGACACAGGCGGAAAGGTCGATTATTTCTGGGATTTCCATGGCCCGCAGGAACCCGGCAACTGGCGCTCGCCGCAGGGTGAACCCGCATGGAACAGTCCATACGGACAGGCGCTGCAGGCGCGCGAACCGGACGTTGTCATCGCCGGATTGCCGAACGGATTCAAAAGCGGACTGTCATACCAGCCCGGCAAACTGTCGGTTTGGGCGGCAACCAATGAGGGCCTGTGTGCGGACTATACTTACGTTTACGAACCCGGCGGCTGGACGGAAACGCGCTTGAAAGAGGCCGGGCGTAACCTGGCACTCGCGCTTTATGACGTGCTGGCAGGTGATGGTTAATTAGTGTGAGAAAAAATTGATAAGGAGATTTTCGTTTATGGCTTTTGAAAATGAGAAAATGGTTACGGATGAAGGCTTAATCGTGGATTTGGCTCCCGATATGGCTATATGGGAGATGGAAATCGGTTGCCCCGCCAAGGGGTGGCCTCTATAGAACGTTCTCCCTGCGGCCGGCTGCTTTTTATTTACCACCATGAAACCGATGAAAGAAGAAACCTCACCGCCTATTTATCCGAGGATGAGGGACAAACCTGGCCGCATCAATTGCTCTTGGAAGGAGAAAGGCCCACTTCCTACCCGGATGCCGTCCAGGCGGAAAACGGCAGGATTTATGTTATTCATGACACGAGGGGGGCGGACCATGAACCCGAGGCGGAAATCCAAATGGCGACCTTCAAAGAGGAGGATATCATAGCCGGTGAGTTTATTACCGACGGCGCGCGCTCCGGAATTCTAATTAATAACAACAATGCGAGGTAGACCTGTGAATAAACCAAACATCATTCTGATTAACTGTGACGACCTCGGCTACGGGGACCTTGGTTGTTACGGCAGCAAACTGCATTCCACTCCCCATATCGACCGGTTAGCCGCCGAGGGTATGCATTTTACCGATTTTTATATGCCCGCCCCGGTCTGTTCTCCTTCACGCGGCGGCATGCTGACCGGATGCTACCCCCCAAGGATCGGTTTCGGCTGGTTCGACAACCGCTGGGTGCTGCTGCCCGGACATCCCGTCGGACTGAATCCTGAGGAAATAACTATCGCTAAACTGCTGCAGGAAGCTGGGTATGAGACTAAGCTGGTCGGCAAATGGCATTGCGGCGATCAGGCTCCGTTCCTGCCGACCGAGCACGGTTTCGACAGCTATTACGGATTGCCCTACAGCAACGATATGGGTATGCAGACCCCGCCCAAAAATTTCGATGCACCACCGCTGCCGCTGATGCGCGACACGGAAGTGATCCAGCAGCAGCCCGATCAGGCCGGGCTTACCGAACGCTACGTGGAAGAAGCCGTGCGTTTTCTACGCCATCCGCGCGAGAATCCTTTTTTCCTCTACTTCGCTCACATGTATGTCCATACGCCGCTCTTCGTACCACCTGCATTGCAAAAACGCTCGCGCAACGGGAAGTACGGCGCTGCTGTCGAATGTATCGACTGGGCGGCCGGAGCAATCCTGCACGAACTTGAAAGGCTGGGCTTGGCGGAGAATACGCTGGTGATTTTTACAAGCGACAACGGCTCCGGCAGGCCGGAGTCCAACGCACCCCTGCGGGGCAAAAAGGGTACCACCTGGGAGGGCGGAATGCGTCTGCCTTGTATTATGCGCTGGCCCAAACGTATAAAGCCCGGAAGCGAATGCGATGCCGTCACCAGCTCCATGGATTTCTATCCTACGCTCGCCGCACTCGGCGGAGCCCATGTTCCCGATGACCGGATTATTGACGGACACGACATCCGCCCGCTGATGTTTGGAGAGTCGACCGAATCGCCCTATAACGCTTTTTTCTATTATATGTGCAACCGCCTGGAAGGGGTGCGGCATGGCAAGTGGAAGCTGCACGTGGGCAAGAAATTCGGCAGTGAATACCGCGATATCCGGGAACTCTACGACCTGGAGTCGGACATAGGGGAGCAGCACAATCTCTATGACGGGGAGCCTGTAGTTGTGGAGGATCTGTCGGTGTTGCTCAATAATTGCCGACGGGACATTGGCGACGAAGCTGAAGGCGTCAGGGGCATCAACGTCAGGCCTGTTGGCCGTGTGGCGAACCCCGCACCGCTTACCCGCCATGATCCGGTTTACCCCTACCTGGTGGCAGAATACGATCTGGCTGATGCCAGGGTTTGAAATCATAACTTAATAACAGTACTACTATATTACAGGAGAAAAAATCATGGAAAACTATATGCAAAGACCGAAGAATATCATTGACAAACCCGGCCCGGAGTATGCGGTGGATACCCGCTCCTTCCAGGGCATATCCAGCCTGGCCTGTGGGCGTGAGAACCGCCTGTGGGCGGTGTGGTATGGCGGCCCGACACCGGGCGAGGACCAAAACAACTACGTGATCCTGGCTGTCAGCCAGGATTATGGAAATACATGGTCGGACGAACTGCTGGCCATTGACCCCGATGGCCCTGGCCCGGTACGAGCCTTCGACCCGGAAATCTGGCTGGCGCCTGATGGCAAACTCTGGCTGTTCTGGGCGCAGCACTCGGTCGAAAACCGTAGATCAACCTGCGGAGTGTGGGCTATGACCGCGGAGGAAAGCGACGGCCCGGGTGCGCAGTGGAGCGCGCCGCGACGGCTGTGCGACGGCGTGATGATGTGCAAGCCCGTAGTGCTGTCCAACGGCGATTGGGCGCTGCCTGTATCGTTCTGGCATCGTCGTGAGGCCGGCAGCGCCGGGATGGTTGTTTCGACGGATCAGGGCGCGACCTGGGTGGAGCGCGGGGCGGCGAACGTGCCTCCCCATGTGCGCAGTTACGACGAGCATATGATCGTCGAGCGAAAAGACGGCTCGCTGTGGATGTGGGTGCGCACCAAATACGGCATCGGCGAAAGTTTCTCGACCGACGGCGGTCAGACATGGAGCGCCTTGACGCCCTCCGCCGTGCCGAATGCCGACAGCCGCTTCTTCATCCGCCGCCTCGCCTCCGGACGCCTGCTGCTGGTGCGCCACGATCCGCCGAATGGCGCCTTTGCCGATGGTGAGTCCAGGGGAACCCGTTCGCATCTCAAAGCCTATTGCTCCGACGATGACGGCAAGACCTGGAGCGGCGGATTGCTGCTGGATGAGCGTGAGAATGTTTCCTATCCGGATGGTGATCAGGCGGACGACGGCTTGATCTGCATCACCTATGACTATGACCGCCGGGGTGCTCGTGAAATCCTGATGGCCGCGTTCCGTGAGGAGGATGTACTGACGGGGAACGGCAGCGGGCCCTCCGTCCGGCTGCGCGAGGTTATCAGTCAGCCGCCGCGCCTGCCATTGCCCGAGGCGTGGAATCCCGTACAAGCGGCCAACCGTGTGATGCAGGGACTGGCCCGCGTCACCGCGCCGCAGGCCAGGGGCGCCCATGACGCCGAGTTCGTATGTATCGGCGACTATGCTTATATCGTTGAGCATGACAATGACGAGAAGCCCGGCCATGGGGCCGGCAAAGCAATGTATTGTGTGTTGTCAGTGGTCAATTTGCAAAACCGTTCCGTGGAAAGAAGATTCCTCCTGGCCAAGGCGGCGCAGGCCTTTGCCAACGTGACCCTGCCGGACGCCGAAGTGTTTGTTCCACGCATCCTGCGCATCACGGAAAACACCCTGCGCTGCTACTTCTGCTGCCAGCCCGCTGACCAAGAGGCCATCACCTGGTTCCGTGACTTTGATCTGCAGACACAGCAGTTCGAGCCGGACATCCACAAGGCGAAGCTGAAAACCGCCGCCGGGACATTCGACATGACGCCCGGGGTTTTTCACG
>PUMZ01000350.1 GCA_003551565.1 Candidatus Brocadiaceae bacterium
CCGAACGCATTGGGCCAGTACACCAGCTGCCCCCATATCGTCCCTTTCGGGGATCGGTATAATACCAGCCCACCGTTTTCGATATTGCCGGCATCCCCCTGACCTCTGTCATACAGTTTCTCACTCGTGTCCGTGTCGTACAATTTATCATTTATAATTGTCTGCATTGTTCCATTCCCGGGTTAGAGTTCAGTTTCAGGAGAAGAGTACGACTGTCCGGCCCGGAGCATATTCAGCTCCTGCAGATGGCAGTCCCTTTCCTCTATTATGTCTTTCATCCTCAAGGTCATAGTCTCCCCCAGACCTCTGTAATCTTCCGATCCGGCGTACTTCATAAAGTAATCTATATTCCCCACTTCCAAGCCCTCACACAGGGCCCTTAATTTAGTCTCACTGTCATCCGGCTGCGCAGTCCTGTTTTCACCGATAGTAACCGGATCACTATCTCCGACTAACCCTGTACCCCAGTTAATATACTGCTCTACATGATCGGATATTTCGCCGATATACTCTATATTCCACGGCAGTGTACGCCCGGCTAAGTCATTCGTCAGTTCATATATTGCATTATGTATACAGTCCTGACGTTCTATATCTTTATCAGTAAGTTCTTTATACATCATCACTTCACCTCGTTCTTCTTTCGCCCTTCATAAACGCTATCCATCTCAGGGCCTGTTTCTCTGTCCGGAAATTAGCTCTATTCTTACCGTCCACATAGACCCGCTCCCTGAGGTCTCCCGGGCCTTCGTGTGTTAAAGTGTATACCGGCTCTTTATAATTGGGGGTCCGGTATACCTCCCTGCCGTCCACCAGTAAACGTACTATACAGCCGTCCAGCAAGGCTCCTCCCCCGATACTCCGGGAATTATACAGCAGGATAGGGACACAATAACGGGGCCCCATGCTCCGGCCTATATAACCGGTCACGTCATTTTCCTCCAGCCAGTCCCTCCCGGTCTCGTGGTCTCCATAGTACAGCCTGACTCTTTTTTTAGATAGACGGGCCCGTTCAAGGGCCTGTATAACTTCGTCAGGGGTCTCATCTTTATAAGTTGTTCCGTTAACGATCATAATTCACTCCTGTTTTTATTAACTAGCCCCATTGCTGGTCGTTCCTCCGGCAGTTCCCACATATGGCTGTCCGGGGGAAACAGTTCTTATTATAGTATAGATCCTTATTGCAGAAGAAACAGGGTACAGCTATAATATCTCCCCCGTCCAGGTCGCCCAGATCCTCCGGTCCGTTAAAGGACCATTCATCAAACGGCGGGTCCTCCAGGTAAATGACCCTGGCTGTCACAGGGTGTTCCCCGATGACTTTCCAGATCCTGCTGACAAAATCTCTAACAATCTCAAAAGGTATTTTTCCGGATATATTCCCGGTCCCGGATATGTGATAAGGATCTTTATTCAGTATATCATTAAGGGGCCAGATATCATTAGTTGCCGCCATTATTTCGGCTTCCTCCTCCGGGGTTAACGTACGGTTGAACTCCATCTGAATTTCAATATTTCTACTCATAATACATACTCCTTGTCTGTTTTCGGATTCGTCAACTGCTTTGTGCATATCCCTTTCAACCAGACCCCACCTGATATGCCCTTGTCCTTCTTCTGTTCTGTATCGTTCACTTGGTTCATATCCTTTTAATGCTTCTCCCAGGATATAGGACAAGCGTTCTTTCAGCCCGGAAGCCTCCTTATAATCTTCAGGGGTCCAACAGTTATCACATACCATCACATCATATGCCACTACTAGCTTCCCACACCTTGAACAGGGCACAAGGTTATACCGACTCCTTTTTATCGCCCCCGCCAACTCCTCCGCTTCTTCTACAGCCTCCACCGCTTCTATAACTGCTGAGCCTATGATGTCATCCACGATAAATTCTATATCATCGGATACAGCCTCCTCCGGGATACCTGTATCGTAATCTTTTACTATATCAGTAAGTTTTGCTACAGCTCTGTCCCGGAGTTTATTCGATTCCAGTCCCATATTGTTCACCTTTACTTATTATTTAGGTAATCTTGTATCGGGATCATCCGCTATCTTATCCAGTCGGTCCGCCAGTTCCAGCAAATCAGCATGACGTTTTTCAAACTGGTCCAAGGGCCCGTAGTACCATTCCTCCCGGTCCCGGGCGCGTATATAGGAGGACAACTGTCTCAAGTGAGCCTTGCGGAAACCTTTCAACGATATACTTTCTATTACGTTTGCCATTTTTCATCCCTTTATTTCTTTGAGCAAGGCTATTACATCTCTGTAAGTTGCTACATAATATCCACATCTTCGACAATCACTTATATGTTTACAGCTCATAATAATGTTCCTTTATCTTTATTCACAGATCTAATAGTTATTCCAGCTAAAGTAAAAAACAGACCGCCCCTCCGTATGAAGGGGCGATCTGTATAACAGCGCGTTCCAGGGGAGCTATAATACTCCCGCTATCCGCGCTTTAGTTGTCTTCCTTTTTCCGTTCATCCACAGCAGCCGCTCTCCCGGCCTGCAGAGTACCAGGCGGGACCTGACAGCAGTCCCGCAAGTACTCCACTTCTCGGTCTCCACTACGGTCCCGTCTGTATACAACCCGGCATCCTCCTCAGGACATCCCGGGGACCATAAGTACAGGACCGCTTTGGACCGCCGGCCTGTCTGTTTAAGAACTGTCCGGGACTCCCTCTCCCGGACAGCCACCCAGACACCTGTACAGGCCATCGCCTGCACCGACTCCTCTCCCGGATCGAACTGGTCCGGGTCGAGGTCCCATACCGGGTCTTTCCGGCATCGTCCGCCGAACAGGACGTAACGACCGTC
>PUMZ01000166.1 GCA_003551565.1 Candidatus Brocadiaceae bacterium
AAGAAGGTAATTCTCCGGTTCCCCCTCCCACAGGCGTTCCAGCTCCGATAGATTTTTCAATACCGGCAGGGAGGACGGGGGATTTTCCACATCGATATTTCCCAACGCAAGCCGAACGACGCGCCGGGCGACCGGATGTTCCATATCCAGAGCGGCCTTCACCATACCTTCCCAGCGCGCACCGCGATGCGGTTGCCAAAACCATGTCATACCCTGTCTTGAACCTACGGCCCCCTCCACGTTGAGGGCAAATCCATCCGGTCCATGCCATGGGATAATGAAATGCTGCAGAGCCGAATAGAACAGCTCATGCTGCCCCCGGTAGACAGGGTCCTGAATTTCCCGGCATACCTTTCCGAGTTTTTCCTGCAACTGCCCGTACCCCGGACAAAATCCCCATTCCATCGAAATCCCTCCGGGAGAAATCATATACTGGTCCCCCCCCCGACGGCTGGGGATCAGTCCGTGATCGTTCGCACCGCTTTCAATGAACTCGACCAATTGCGGCTCCCTGGGCAGCAGACCCGCATGCTGCCGGAGGATGGCGCGGATGACATGATCCGGGTACGTATCTTTCGGAGAAAGCCGCTTCAGGCATTGATTGACTTTCAACGCTGCATAAGAGTTTACTATGTCCTGGTTCGCGCATGTAGTCCGCAGGGCCAGGCGGGTAAAATCCTTCCAGAGCCAATTGCGAAAAAGCTGCGTGTACGCGTCGCCGCGGGTGACCGCTTTGTTTCCGTCTCCGTTGTTGTCAATCTTCTCATTCAGCAGGTGGGGGCGTTCCTCGAGCGCCGGCCACAACGCCAGGAACGAATCGGCGATACCTCCGACAAAATACCCCGGGAGTTCGCCTCGTGCCGCGCTCCGCTCCGGACCGCCTATCCAGGCGTTTTCATTATTTCCACCGCCGATCTCAAAGCCTCCTTCGGCCCCTTGGTATCTGCACCAGCCGTCCAGGGCGGCAACGGTGCGGGATATCATCTCCTCATCTCCCTCGTATTGCGACCCCTCCAGCCTATAGGCCGCCATGAAATACTCGCCTGCCGGCGGATGAGCGGCATTCCAACGTCCGTGACGCGTTCCGGTGACCCATCGCAGCCAGCGCTCATCGTCTTCCGGTCCCCAATCGCGTTCACGACCGGATGATATAAACGACTCGACCCCCCCGCGATGAAAGAGGCCGTGCAATTTGGCAGGAAATCCGAGTTCCTGCTGGGCTTCATCAAACTTCGGTCCGTAAAGCTGATTCCGGGCTCTGCCCGCTACTGCGCGGTCAACAGCTTCCGTCATGCGGACTCGCAACGTGTCGAAGTCCGGCCTCTCTCCATCGGGGGCCGGAAGGGCGAGGGTTTCGGCGCCGTCTTCCGGCACCTCGCCTTGAACTTCCTCCCGGGGAGGGATGAAGACATTATCGCTATGCGTGTAGGCGGCGTAAAAAGCTCGTCCTTCCGCTCCAAGCGTCAGTCTGGTTTCGTCTTTCCCTTCAATCTGTTCTCTTGGGATTCTCCTTGTTCTGTAGATGAAGCGACCCGGCAGCAGGGGGGTATCCGAACGGGCCTGTTTCATGTCTTCGCCCCATAAACGTACCGTGAGAAAATTTTCTCTATCGGGATCGACTTTCATGGTAAACGTCAGCTCTTCCCCGTCTTCCACCAAGCGGGCGCTTTGGTTCAGTTCCCCCTCTATGACGGGCGCGTTTTCTGCTGTGAGATCGCGCCCAGCTTCGGAGGCGTCGTCTCCAAAGTAAACACGGTCATGCAGTTCCGTCGGCGGCAGGTCAGCGCCAACACGTGAACAGGCCACGGCCCAGCCCATTAGACTGAGGACTGCTATCGACCGCGCATAACGACTGGTTTTTCCATTACTCATCCCATACCTCCTGTTGGTTGGTTTTCGCCCGACACGGGCGCCTTTACTCGTTCCTGATCCATTCGACACCGTTGATCTTCGGCGGCCGTTTCGAGTCCTCGGCCGGTCTCAGCACGAAATCGAAGCTGGCGTCGACCTCGACGGCGCTCTCGCGGACCACGCCGAAAAAGGCGCCTCCCGCCGCTTCGACGATGTCGAAACGTTCCAGCAGTTTTTCATCATCGACAAGCACGTCGAAGACGCGGTCGCCCGGTTCCACGTCCGCATCCAGTTCGGCAAAGTGCAGGCGCACGGTATATTCGCCCGGGACCACGTCATCGATGCGTTTGCTGCCCGCGCCTTCTCTGGCCGAGGCCAGCACCCATTCAAGGCCGCCGCCGTTGTCTTTGATCGCCGAAGGATGACGCTGCAGGCCGCCATCACGATCGTGCCAGATCCGTCCCGACCCCGCGACATCGACCCGCCGTCCCGGCGCGCCGAAGTTGATCCCGTGACCGTTCGGATCGGGCGCGGCCCCACCGTAACGGGTCCAGAACTCAATGTTGGTGTCTTCAGGCATATGGATCATCGCCAGTGAGGTCTGATGCGAGTAAGCACAGTCACAGGTGCGGGTGTAGTCCAGGGCGTTGAGAACTCCGTCGGCCGCGATCATATTTGCCGTGCAGCCGGAACGGAAACCGCTGAAGTTGCCGGTGCCGCTGTCATGCTCAAGGTCGAAATAACCGGCGACACCGGTCCGGAAAAGGAGCATGTGCGTGCTTGCGTTCAGCGTGTTGCAGCCGTAACGCCGGCGGTAATTCCAGCTGCCGCGTCTCCCGGTCAGCGGCTGTTCCCGCATCCATTCCTCTCCGGTCAGAATCGAAACGGCACCGGACCCTCGGCCGGGAATCAGCATTTCGCCGTGGACCGCCCCCGGCAGTGTAAAAGAATCTTTTTCCCAGA
>PUMZ01000247.1 GCA_003551565.1 Candidatus Brocadiaceae bacterium
AGAGTTCTATACGTCCTACCTCAGACTTCCTGACCTTCCCTCTCTTTTCAATTGGAACTGGTCCAAAGCGACTCACTGTGACCTGTCCCTTTCTGAACGATGCCTGAACTTCCACCGTTGAATCGAGACATGCGTCTCCCCATCGTTGAATTTCCTTGGGTGATTGGGCCATCGCGAGGCGGGCCGGCGCGGGGGCGCGCCTCACCGGAGGTGGAGCGCGCCCGTCGCGAGGTTGCGACGGGGCGCGCGGCCACCGACTATGAGCTCGAGACGCGACATCCGATCGACGGACACGACCGATGCACAGACAAGCGAGCCGACGCCCCGGTTCGAACAACCACTCAGTGACAACCAGATCTGGACGATGCTCCAGACGGCTGCGAACAGCGCCCGGATCATGCCGATCGTGAAGGGTGACTGGGAGTCGTCAACGCGCTCGTACGAGACGCGTGAGGACGCAGCCCGCGCCCTGATCTTCGACCTGAGCTTCTACGCCGACTATCGGTTCAGCCAGGTTCGCCGGCTGTTCCAGCAGACCGCAATGCGGGACGTCCTCACCAAGACGGAGATCGACGACATCGTCGAAGAGGCCTACATCCAGCAGAACGGACGGAGCTATCCAACGTTCGCATAATGGTGAGGTAGGCCAGTTACGAAGTGCTTCTCACGGGGCAGAGCCCGCGGAGATTCCCAGAAGTCCGGGACTGAAGCAGGAGATCCGCTGACACCGAGAAGGTCACACACAGAAGACGCAAAACGTGGCGGTACTTAAACAGGCTCGCGAATAGGATCTTGCCGTCCATCCCAAACAGGATATCGAGTACGCCGTCGTCGACGAGATATCCTCACTGGACCACGTCGCCCTCGCCCCGTAGAGATCGACACCTACGACGCATTGTACTACGAGACGCAGCTAGTCCGAGCTGCCGAGATCCTACTGTCTCCCTTTGGCTGGAATTAGAACGACATCCGACGCGAGTTCTAACTAGGTAGCGAGGCGGATTCCCCGCCCCACCGTGGGCGGGGTTGAAGTCGACACTCGCCACCGCCAACCACGAACTATTAATTACCTACACTATCTATTGAAATCTGTGGCAGACGACTACCTGAGACGCACCGCAATCACCCGTCCCATCCTCACCGCCGAGCAACAGGACTTGCTCGATACCACCATTAACGAGTGGAAAACTGCCTGTAACATCAGCAGCCGCATCGGATGGGAACACGGTGAAACGCGGAAAACCTACCTCCAAGACCTCGCCTACGACACGGTACTGGAGGAAACACGTCTCGGGAGCCAACACGCGATTCTTGCCACCCATCAGGCCGCAGCCGCGCTCGATGGTGTCGAAGCAATCGAAGACCTTGACGAACACTACAAAACGTCTCGACCAGAGTTTACCAGTAACACGGTGAAATATGACACTCGAACGATGACGCTGTTCGATGATGGGTCTGTTTCGCTCTCCACCGTCGATGGCCGGATTCAGTGTGACCTGAACCTCCCCGACAAAGAAGACGGGTATCAACACGAATACCTCAACGATGATGACTGGGAAGTAACAGAGTCTACGCTGTCAAAGCGTGATGGCGAATACTATCTCCACTTCGGGTTTCGGAAAAACAAGCCCGAGAAACAGGTCGAGATACAGGATGACAACGAGGACAGGACAGTTCTCGGCGTTGATCTCGGCATCGTCAATACTGCCACCACCAGTACAGCGTACTTCGCATCGGGGAGAGAACTCAGGCACCGGCACCGGGAGTTCGAACGGATTCGCGGCAATCTTCAGCAGACCGGGACACAATCCGCTCATCGGACAATTCAGCAGATGAGCGGGAGGGAGTCACGGTATCTCCGTGACCAACTCCATCAAGTCGCCAACCGGATTCTCGAAGAAGCACGGACACACGACTGCGAGTACATCGCGTTCGAGAATCTAAAACACATTCGAGAACGTGCGCCGCCCGTCAAAGAGTTTCATCAGTGGGCCCACCGGCAACTTGTTGACCTCGTGGAGTACAAGGCCGAAGCCGAAGGGATTAGCGTCGAGTTTGTCAGTCCGAGGAATACGAGTCGGCGGTGTCCCGAGTGTGGGCACACCAGCAAGGGGAACCGAGTACGACAAGCGGAATTCGAGTGTGAGTCGTGCGGGGCAACTCAGAATGCGGATTATGTTGGCGCGAAGAACGTTGGATGGCGATACGTCCGTCGCGGGCTACAGTCCTCGCGGCGGGCGGGCGACAGTCAACTCGCCCTGAAGTCAGGAACGGTGACGCCGAATCAGGGATTTGTCCCGTCCGACTAACCATGGTCGGCAGAGGCCGAGTTCACTGACAAGCCCCGCGCCACCGTGCGCGGGGCAGTTGACTGGAACACGTGTAGTTGATATCACGGACTGGGCCTAACGAACCCCCTCCCCCCTTTTTCGAGTTGTAAACTCGTGACGACGGGGAGGGGGTGAACAGGAAGAGGGGCTGCAAAACAGCCGATTGTGGCAGATACACGCGATAGAAGACCTGAACATCCATTTCTCTAAGTTACAACTAGGAATGCGAAAGTTTATGCTGTGCGTTATCTAACCATATCCGCAATGGGGACAAAAGAAATAAATCTTCTAGTCCAGCTAGAAGATTGGAACCTCTGGGTATAGAAACTCTCCTCATCTCGCACATGGTCCCAATCTCGAGAACTATCAGGTTTCATCGCCTCTACGTCCTATTTTGTGAACTCCATTCTCACTCCATGGGGTCTGGAGTGGTCTGCACCCGGCGACTTACAACTCGAAAAAGGGGGGAGGGGGTAGA
>PUMZ01000202.1 GCA_003551565.1 Candidatus Brocadiaceae bacterium
GCGGCTCACTCCGTTCACCGCGGGCTATGGTTGTGAACGCCCCTGCCGGGGCTTGTCTATGGCTTTTGCTTGCGCCGACAGGCGCCACATTTTCAAGGCGTAAGTCCTTGAAAATGCGTAGTATCTTAATTGTGCTCTGCCTGACGATTCGGGTCAGAGCAACGCATAACCTGCATTCTCGTTAATGAAAAGCGAACTTCTCGGTCAAGACTCCTTATCCCGCTTATTTCACGCGTTCTCGGTGGTGCAGATGTGGCAGAAAGCAAACGCCGCTGTATTCGAATACTGCAAGTGCAGCTTTATGCCGCAGATGCGCCGCTGAGGGCGCGCCCGAAGGGTCCATCGCCTTTTTCAGGATCCAAACGACAGTCTGTGCCAAAATATAGAACTGAAAACAGAACTTAAAATGCTGTTTTACAGTCGTTTATAATAACACTTGCCGTTGATTTATGAAATATGCGGGTTATACCCTGCTGCGGTAGTTGATCTTTGACCGTGATACCGTATAATCGCCGGCGTTTCCTTCATAAATGTCATGGCATCCCCCTAATTCAGTTTTGCCCGTAAAACCTCCTCTGTGCAGTTCAAATATGCTGAAAACGGGATCTCTGCGCATATCGGATTGAAGCCAGCAGGGAAAGCGATCCCCGTCTTTTTCCAATCCCCAGGCATCACGGGTACCCGTCCGTGCGCCGTGATTATGGCCGTGAATAAACAGAGCCGGTATGGTCAACCCCATATCCAATATAAGATGACGAATCGCAGGATAAATGTCCGCGGTGTGGTTGGCAAACAGCACGAGATCACCCTTGAACCTCGAAATCCGGTCCGCAGCCCATTTCAGCACAGAAGTCTCTTCATAGAGCGGCGAGCGGGTGCATAAAAGCACCGCGAGGGCTTCAATATCTCCATTGTTGATGGTAAAAGCCGACTGGGCCCGCGACATGCCGACCGGCGGACGCTCCGCCCACCCCAGGGGGCCGATCCAATCCGCCTCGCTCATTGGCGATGGATTGCCGTGGCATGTCGAAATATCATGATTTCCCAGGAGGACTTCATGGGGTATATCAGCATCGATACTGTTCCAGCCCCGCAAAAAATCCGCCTGCTGCATCAAGGCGGATTCCCTGTCGGAACCGCCGTCATAAAGTTCCGTTGTATGCGCCTCAATGCAATCTCCACAATGCAGAACGAGGTCGGGTCGGTTTCTGTTCACAAAATCGGCAAAGGCGTGGATATTTTCGCCTTTGGTCTCGTCTCCCAGATGTGTATCACCACAAACATAAACTATAAGAGGTTTTATAGAATTTTGTTTTTTTTCTGTCTTCATCGTTCTTTTCCTCGTTGATGTTGCTTTACTCCTGTACAGTATAATCCAATCTGAGCGGGCTCAGATATGCCTTTCGCCTCTGTTCGTCTTCGAGTATGATGACAAGATGATCTTTGACCCGGTATCCGGTGACGGCGAAATCGAAAACGAATTCCTCCGCCACTTCCCTGTCGTCCGGCGGGAAAATGCTGCGTCCGCCGTATCCCAGTTGCTTCCCTCTGAAGTGACAGGCCACGCAGGGCGAACAACGAACGGTCAGTTTGCCGTCGGGCCGCAGGTCCACACCATGGAAAACGGGCCCTTCGGACGCGTAGGTGCGGCCTGTTCTCAGGGCCTCAAGGACAGCCTCCGCCGTGCGCTCACGTGCCAGCACGCCGGTCCAGGCCAGTCTGGACCGCTGTCTGGCCGCCTTGGGCGTATCGCCCACAAGGTGGCCGGGGCCGTGGGCGTCGTCCCCGGCGATGGCGGCAAGGCGGTTGGCCGGCGACAGCAGGCCGTGCCATAGTTGGTCCGAACACACCGTGTCGCCGCTCCCCCAGCACGTCGCATTGAGAACCTCGATTCCGTCCAAACCGGCTTCGCACAACCCGCGCAATCCGGCGAACGTCCATCCGCTCCAAAGCGGATGCGCCAGGAATGACAAGCCATCGCATTCGGCGGTCGCCCGGATCATCCGCAGTGTCGCCGGGAACCGATCACCGTCTTCGGCTTTAATATCATCCATATCGTTCACGCCGAAAACCAGAAGATGCCCGGGACTCATCTCCGCACCCGGAAGAAAGATCATATCTTCCCGGGGCTCCGGCATCACAATCTGATCATGATCCATGGCGGCGATAAAATCATACCCCAGCTCCCGGTAACGGTCGGGCGCCTCTTCAGTCCAGCCTTTGAGATGACAGTGCAGGTTGCCGCGCAGCCAGTGTCCGGACACTGCGAACGGATTATCAACAATTCCTTGCAGTTTGACCGGCTTTCCTTTACGTTCTCCGTCAATGCTAAATTGCACTCTCGTTTTTTCTGACATGATTATATCCTCTATTGTTTAGCCGTTCTGTCAAAAGTTGACAGAACATTTTCTGTGTAAACATCTACTTATCATACAGATAAGCCCGATACGGGATTTCTCCCCCGTTTTCCCCTCTTTTTTCCACCTATTCCGGTTGACGACTACGGCGACGACTACGATTGACGATCACGACGGTCTCCCCCGTAATCCGTAGTCGTCGCCGTAGTCGTCAACCCATTCACCTTTTCATTTTTTTCATAAAACTTTTGACAGTTCCTGTTTAGCCCGTCTTTCAGGTTAGCTCCCTTGTTCTCATCCCCAGCGATTGACAGTATCTCCGCCTATATTATCCACCCTGACATCCCGGTGCAGCGCGCCTTCGCCGTCTTCCATATCGGTCAGGTCGGCGCATTTCCAGAATACTTCCTGAAACCGCACCGGGTTCTTGCCGTCATGATCCGGAC
>PUMZ01000136.1 GCA_003551565.1 Candidatus Brocadiaceae bacterium
CCTGCTGATCTTCTTTATCGACTGCTGTTTTCTGTGAAGGACTTTTACCGTATGCCACATATCCACTTTGAGCATCTCCCTGGTCTCCTTTGTCCGCTGTGAAAGTTGGACAAAAGAATACCATAAGAAAGAGTTATATTAAACGACCTCGCTCGTGGAAAATATGCTGTAAGGGGGGGTCAAAAAAAGGCGGAAAAAGGGGGTCAAAAAAATACGGAATTCACAGCTGTCGAACAAAAAGAGGATAACAGCTTATGACATTATCACAAGAACGATATATGGCACGAGGTTCAGCATGATAACGATGAGCTTTGGTGACGCCGATCGTAGAGTAGAACGACGCGGTGAAGGCCTCCCTGGACAGCTTGAACCACCGGCTGTGGACTTTGAAGATAAAATCACCGGCCAGTGCGAACGCAAGAAACGAGATAATACCCACGCCCGCGTTGATGATCGTGCATCACAGGAAGAACGTTCGAAGCGTTTCTATGTCCATATTCTTTCTCCCGGGGTAAAAGAATTATACGATCTTGAACTCAATACAGCAATGGTCGCGAGGCTCCTACTTTTCAGGGCCGTTGAGCGCTGTTGTTTGCACCTGCTCGGTAAATCCATCGGCCCCGAATTTCTCTAAACTCAGAATTTTATTCCACGCGGACGGATTGAGACGACTTTGCCCTTTCTCCCATTTTGCAACCGAAGTGGGAGGTATGCCAATCAGCTTCGCCATCTTGTCCCGGGGAATCCCGAGGCCTATCCTCAGCTGCCTGATCCGTTCGGCATAATCTTCCGGAATAATGGTTTAGGCAAGGGCGCATTCTCCTAAAAGTTAAATCCTTTCAGCGGCTCATATTCTAATCTGAGAAACTCTTTGTGTCAAAAAAGGAAAAACCAAAACGCGTTTTTTGACAAATGCAGCGCTAATCCGGAAAATATACGTGAGGCTTTGTTTCGGAGAAAAGGTTCGGAGCTTTCTGAATATTTTTATGCAAAAAAACAAAAACAGACGACCGGTATCCTTCGCACCGCCCGATAAAAAAAGGCGGAAGTGGGAGCGTATAATCGATGCATTTATGCGCGGTGATATGGCCTTGCTGCGAAAAATCCAGCGGACCGGCGCCAGGGGACGTATATTGCAAGTATTAGTCAGACAATGCTTCGACGCAATGGACGTTGGCTACGAGCAGGAGCCGATTTTTGAACATGTTGCACCCTTGTCGTGGTATGTTGATTTTGCCGAAAAAAACGGGCTGATGATGCGGACGCATGATCATTATAATCCAGATTTCATACTCGACGACGGGACCTGGGTAGAGATCACACTTTCTGAGAATACTGCTTTCAGAAAAGTGTTTCGCTACGGACACCAGGCTCCAACCCTGCTGGTGCTCTGGCTTGATGAAGATACCGGCCTTCACAAGACGATCTGTGAAAAGGTGGATTTCCTTAACGCGGCGGTCAAACCGGTGAGCATTTATTACGACGGGTTGGAGCAAACGAAAGCCGGAGCAAAAATCAAAAAGCATCTGGAGTTTCTCAAGCAACATAAACGTGATATAATGTGATCGGAAAACATCTGCGGTTGTGAACTTGGCACCAGGGTGAAACCGGCTAAATATTCCCCCACCCCCGGCACGGCGTTGTTTGAAAAGGATTGCCGGCTGCTACCCCAATTGCGCACAGAACCGCTGCTTCACAATCCCAAAGCGGCCACGCTGTGGGGCTTTGATTCGGAGCGTTGCGACAGACTCAAGAGGTTTGCAAGACATGGAGTTTTAGAAGGAACAAGACATTTATAAAGCCCCGAGCCTTCTTACTGTCGAGGCGAAATAAAAATGCCACGAGGAAGGCCGCCGAAGTGTCCGTATTGCGGAGATGCAGGCAGAAAGGTTTCAAAAGGACATCGCTATACAAAAACCATGGGCAAGCGACCACTGAAGAAATGCAAAAGCTGCGGCAGGAAGTTTACGCTGGATAGGAAGGATTGATTTGCACTTTTGGCCAGCAGATAACTCATTTATGCGGAATCTTAACGTCAAAGCTGCGGCCATCTAATTTATTGTTTCTGATCTCCAGCCAGAATCCCTCACGTTTGGGTAGGGGAGGGACTTCTTTTTCAAAAGCCGGGCCGAAACCCATGTCGCTTCTCGTACCAGAGCTAATTCTTGCGCCTGTAGGCAAGCTCATCAGCAGTCTTTTACTCATTTTAACCCAGTAATTGCCCGGCTTAAATTCTGCGGATTCTTTGGGATCATCCGGCAAAGACTCGTCCGCAGACAGATATGCTTCGCAAATATCGGCAGGCGAGATTATGTTTCCACGTTCTTTGAGACTCCTTTCGCGAAGAAGTCTCACCTCCTCTATCTCTTCCTCGCAGGCTTGCCAGGAATCGAAAACCGACACAATGCGTCCTGCATTATTATCCCTGAATGCCTTCCACTGCCTTTTCCGATCCGGTTTTGTTTCAAGATATTCTGCAGGGTAAGTGTTGCTGAGAACGTACACGCCGTCGGGTAATTCCATGAACCAGGACTTCTGGAGCTTTTTGCGAAAAAGGTGTTTCATTGCAAAAAATGGATTCCGGGTAAGCCGCCCGTTTTTGTAAGCATTTTGTCATCAGGATAGTCGGAAAGCTTACGAAAAGAACGGAAACAAGCAGGATTGTCAGAATTATGGAAGATCTTTCAGAGTCGAGAGTTGCGCCCTTAAATACTATGTAACAGCTACTTATGAAAACACCCCTTTCTGATTTAGGAAACCGCCGCTCTATCCGCCTGAGCTACGGGCGCATGCTGTACTGACTAACAGTGTAGTAAAAAAGACATGTCAGGTCAAAATACAGGAAAATGGTCGGTTGATAATCACTGTGCGAACAACAACTGCCCGGAATATGCGAAAAGCATTGCGAAACAGAGGCTTGAATCGGAGTTTTCGGAACTGTGGCAACCAGTTAATCAGAGAATTGAAGGAATGGGCAGCATCTCTGGTCAGCTGTGGTCTGTGACGTCCCGAGCATAGAAGATAACCGGAAGCGGCAATGCCAGTCATTATTTGTCAGAAATCAGTTTACCAGAGAACTAAAAACATAGCAAAGACTGCAAGTTATAATCGGAAGCTTTAATTGTCGCTGAAAGGCAAAAATAGTTGTCGTTTCTCAAAGGAGACAGGAACCTGGAAAGAGCCTGTCGGGAACGGCTTCGCTGGCTGCTTTTTTCCACCCCGTACTGGATCTCGAAAAGAGTGATGGTGGAGATGGCGATATCTCCGGGATTGTGCTGTTTGAACCGCATACCGATCCTTGAGAACAGCCGGTTGAAGGTCGGCTACGAAAAACAAAATGGTTGCGCGCATTCAGAAAGATCGGCGCTTTTAAAAACGGCGATGCTATGATGGAGGTGCCTGTTTTGCGGGAGTCTGCGCATTGCTCCGTTGCGCGGGAAGGAGTATAATGGTATCAGGGTATTGGCCAACACCGGCCCAACAGTGAGTGGTATCCGATGCAACGAGAGATCGCAACAAGCCCGTGCTAAAATCCACATCCCGCGGAAAGATCAGCAAGATCAAAAATTTTCCCGAGCAGCCCGGAATTTACCTCATGAAAGACCGGCGCGGGGAGGTGATTTATGTCGGCAAGGCGGCGAATCTGAAGCTGCGTGTTGCCAGCTACTTCCGTGGGGGCCGGGATGAATCCCGTCTGATCACCCGCAGGATCGGTGAAGTCCACGATATCGATTGCATCGTGACCCGTAGCGAAAAGGAAGCTTTCCTGCTCGAGAACAATTTCATCAAGCAGTTTCGTCCGAAGTACAACGTCCTCTTCCGCGACGACAAGTCGTTTGTGAGCATAAAAATACCTCAGGAAGAACCTTACCCGCGCCCGATCATAACGCGCCGGACCGGGGATAAGAACGCCAGGTATTTCGGCCCGTATTCGAACTCCCGGGCCGCGCGGCGGACACTGGATGTGTTGCAGGAAATTTTCCCCCTGCGAAAATGCACGCTGCGGCAGTGCAGAACAGTAGACCGT
This sequence comes from Candidatus Brocadiaceae bacterium, assembly GCA_003551565.1. GTDB lineage: Bacteria > Planctomycetota > Brocadiia > SM23-32 > SM23-32 > PUMZ01. The sequence goes on from PUMZ01000136.1 coordinate 4,028, forward strand.
CCGTGTCTTTACGGACAGATGGGGAAATGCCTGTCGCCCTGCTGCAACGAGGTCTCTGAACAGCACTACGCGGAGCTGATCGATGAACTGTCGCTGTTCCTGGACGGGCAATGCGATGAATTGCTGGAACGTATGCGTGCCGAGATGCGCGGAGCGGCCGGACAACTCGATTTTGAGCGGGCGGCGGCGTTGCGGGACAGGATAAGGGCCGTGGAGGAGACGGTGGAGCAGCAACTCGCCAGTTCGACGAGTGAGCGGGTGGACAGGGATGTTTTCGGGTATTACCCGACCGACAGGAACGTCTGGGTGGCCGTGCTGTTTATCAGGGATGGCGGGATGCGTGATGCGGCGACGTACAATTTCCCTGCTCAACTGGATGCCGCCGAAGCCATTCTGCGATCGTTTGTCAAACAGTTTTATTTCGCGAACCGCTATATGCCCGAGGAGATCTTGCTCCCGGTGGATGCGGGCGATCTGGATCTGCCGGCGGACTGGCTGTGCGAGAAGAGGGGCGGGAAAGTGAAGGTGTTGCGGCCACAGAGGGGGAGAAAAAGGCGCCTTGTCGAGCTGGCTTCTCAGAATGCTCTGCAGGCCCAAAAGGTCAAGACCGGGGATCGTGAAAAAAGACTGCTGGAGATGCAGTCGCTGCAGGATAGTCTCGTACTGGACAAAGCGCCGCTGAATATTGAATGTTTCGATATTTCGAATCTGAGCGGTCGCGAGGCGACGGGCTCAATGGTGGTATTCAGAAACGGTGTGCCCGATAAGGGGTCTTACCGGAGGTACAGGATACGGGATATTGGGGGGCGGGACGATGAGGCCATGATGCGGGAGGTTATCGGGCGGCGTTACCGCCACGTAAGGGAAAAAACGGGAAAGGAATTCTTGCAAAAGATGCCCGAATTGATTGTCGTTGACGGGGGAAAGGGGCAGCTCCGGGCGGCCTGCAACGCATTGGAAGAACTGCAACTCCGGCAGGGAGATATTATCGCGCTTGCGAAGGCCAGGACTGAAGGCGGGAGGCGGGTGAAGCGGGAAAGGGTGTTTGTGCCCGGCAAAGACGCGGCTGTCGAGCTGGAAGAGAACAGCCATGGCTTCAGGCTGCTGACGCGGATCAGGGATGAAGCGCACCGCTTCGCCATACAATACCATCGCAAGCTCCGCCGGAAAGCGTCCATAAAATCACCCCTGACCGAAATACCGGGGGTTGGTGAAAAGATGGCCGCTCGCTTGCTGGAGCGTTTCAAGAGCCTCGGACGCGTGCGGGAGGCGGGCACCGAAGAGTTATGCGAGGTGAAAGGTATATCGGCACACCGGGCCGGTTTGATCAAAAAACATATCGAAGAACACTGGAGCTGAGACAATTGATGGTGGTGATAACCCTTTTCCGTTTGCTGTCAATTTCCGTTTGCGTCTGAAAAGCGGGCTACGCCCCGGAGTCTTTATTCCCGGAAGGTCTGGATTTTCCCAGAACGTTGTCGAGTTTTGATTTGGGCTCGTCCAGATCCACCCAGCTTGCATTGCGGTGGTCTTCCAGATCGTGGCCGACTTCAAAGAAAACCCTGGTGCGGTCTTCATCCTGGGCGATATATCCGATCGCGCGGCTCAAATTGATGGTGATATCTTTGCTGACGCGGCGTCCCTGGTTGTCGACAGAGACATGTTTGCCTTTTGCCCACATAGTCGCCTCCTGATAAATGTAGTCCGTTAATTCTTTTTCAAGACGATTCTTGAAAAATTGAAACAACGCAAACGGCGAACGGCGTATGGCAAACGACTCAAGTTTTCACCAACAGCGCCGGTTTTGTGCCGATGCCGGCCCGGGCGCCTCTCTGCGAATATGTTACGCCGCCTTAAGCGGGATGTCAAGTGCCGGATCTGCTTTGCCGGAAGCATTTCTGGATCATTCCGTTGAAAAGCGGACGCAGCACTGTTAACATATATATTTTTTAACAGTAACGGGGTCAGATATGCACCTGGTTGTTGCCAGCAAGAATCCCGGTAAAATCCGGGAACTGGAGAGCATGTTGTCCAATGTTCCTGTCGAAGTGGTTTCCCTATCGGACTATCCAACCGCACCGCATATTGTAGAGGACGGCAGGACTTTTGAGGAGAATGCCGCAAAAAAAGCGGTTGGCATAGCATGTTTTACCGGTATGCATGCGGTGGCTGACGATTCAGGGTTATGCGTGGATGCTCTGGAGGGCCGGCCCGGCATTTTCAGTGCCCGCTATGCCGGACGCGGCGCTACGGGGCGGGATTTGTGCAGGAAACTGCTCAAAGAACTGCGGTCGGTGCCGGAAGGGGAGCGGACGGCGCATTTTCAGTGCAGCATCGTCATGGCGGGACCGGGCGGCGAAGTCGAACTCGTTGCCGAAGGCGTCTGCTACGGGAGCATCACACGGCGGATGCGGGGGGGGCGCGGGTTCGGTTACGATCCCGTTTTTTTGCACCCGCCTTCGGGTAAAACTTTTGCCCAGATGAGTTCCCGGGAAAAAGCCCGGCACAGCCACAGGGGGGCGGCGATGAGCCAGTTTCTGGAGAAGTTGAAAGATCACCTCTCCTGTTAATCTTATCATGTGCATGGATCTGGAGGTCATGACGGCATGAATACCACGCAATTTAGTCCGGAGACATACACCCGGCAGTTGGCGCAAGAAACGTGGCGCGAGTTCGCGTGCAGGGCTGTGGATGCCGACGAACTGGTCTCGTGGCAGAACGCGTTCCGTGCGCGGCTGATCGAGGCGCTGGGCATAGCACGTTTGCGCGAGAGGGGAGATTGTGCGCTTGCCCCGCACCGGGAGGAAGTCGTTGAACTTGAGGAGTGCGTCAGGGAGCTATGGACGATCGAGAGCGAGCCGGGATTCAGAATTCCTTTCTACCTGATGCGCCCGCACAGTCAGGAAGGTCCTTTGCCGCTTATCCTTGCACCTCACGGGCATGGTTCGGGTCATCTTCCCTATGTGGGGTTATGCGAGAGTGAAGAGGACAGAAGGAAAGCTGTGGAAGGTCAGAGGGATATTGGTTTCCAGGCGGTTCGCAACGGGTATATAGCCATCGTGCCGGTGCTCAGGGCATATCACAGGATGGCGCTCCAATCCTGGGGGAAAGAGTCGCCGGGCCGTAACACCTGTACCAGCCAGCAAATGCTCGCCCTGCTTTTCGGTCGCACGCTGATAGGGGAGCGCTGCCATGACCTGAGCCGCCTGGTGGACTATGCCCTCGCGCGGGAGGACATCTGCGGCGACCGGGTAGCGATCACGGGCAACAGCGGGGGAGGGACGATGTCCCTTTTTGCAGCTGCTGTCGATCGCAGGATCGGCGTGGCCATTCCCTCGTGTTATTTCTGTACTTTTGAGGCCTCCATCGGTTCCATGCACCACTGCGCCTGCAACTTCGTGCCCGGTATTATGCGGCTGGGGGAGATGTATGATATCGCCGGGCTCATCGCTCCGCGGCCGCTGCTTGTTGTCAGCGGGGAAAAGGACCCGATTTTCCCTGTCGAAGCCGTCAGATTTGCATTCGAGGAGGTCAAGAGGATATATTCTATTGCAGGCGCCGATGAGAGGTGCCGTCTTTATGTGGGAAGCGAAGGGCACCGTTATTACAAGAAACCGGTATGGCCTTTCATCGCAAAGTGGCTTTAACCTGCCTGGAGAACATTGTTGTATGAACATTATTATCGTGTCGGATCATGAGGAAGTGAATGAACGGGCTGCGGATTTTGTGATTGACCGGCTGAAAGGACAGCCGGGGACGGTCCTCGGGCTTGCGACCGGCAGTACGCCGGAAGGGCTCTACCGGCGGCTTGTCGGGGCGCATCAGAGCGAGGGGCTGGATTTCTCCGGAGTGACAACGTTCAACCTGGACGAATACGTGGGGCTGGGCCCGGATGATCAGCAGAGCTACAGATATTATATGGACAGGCGTCTTTTTGAGCATGTGAACGTCGATCCGGACCGCACACATGTTCCGGACGGTCTCGCCACGGACCTGGCTGCCTGTTGCCGCAGTTATGAGGACATGATCTCTTCCAGCGGGGGGATCGACTTGCAGGTGTTGGGTATCGGGAGGGACGGCCACCTCGGGTTCAACGAACCGGGCAGTTCGCTCCGGTCGCGTACGCGGGTGGTCGTTCTGGCTCCTGAAACCATCGAGGACAACTCCCGTTTTTTTGCTTCCGAGGATGATGTGCCCCGTTCCGCCATATCGATGGGTCTGGGAACGATAACTGATGCGCGCAGTTGCCTTATGCTTGCAAGCGGGGAGGCCAAAGCCGAAGCCGTCAGGCGCTGTGCCGAGGGGCCCGTCACTTCCATGACGCCCGCATCGGTGCTGCAGATGCATCCCGACGCCACGGTGATCATCGATGAAGCGGCCGCTTCCGGTCTGGAGCGATTGAGTTATTACAGGTGGGTGCAAAAGGCGGCGCGCCAGCTGCCGCTGAAAGGGGGCAATGCCCACGTTGCTGATCAGTTACAGAGTGAACTGCGAGGGCCCCATAGCGAGAACACACACAAGGAGGCACGGTGATGGTGAAAATGGAGAATATTCTGTGTGCCGTGGATTTTAGTGAGACGTCCGATCACGCATCTCAGTATGCCTGTTCGTTAGCGGAAGCATACGGCAGCCGGCTGACTCTTTTCCATGTGGTGGAGATGCCTTCTCTGGCATCCTATCCCACGCTGCTTGGCGGGGAGGTGGGGCGAGAGTCCGAGGAGTATGGCGGCCCTGAACTGCGTTCTTCGTCCGTGGATATGGAGGCGATAAAACAGGCCGGCAGGGACAGACTGGAGGAGCTTCAAACAAAGTGCGCCGATGGTGATTATGCGGTCAACGGTGAGATCGCGGTCGGCGATCCGTTCGCAGAGCTGATGTCGAAGGTTGAAACCGGGGAATTCGACCTTCTTGTGCTGGGAGCGCACGGGCAGACCGGTCTGAAGCGTCTGATCATAGGAAGCGTCGCCGAGAAACTCGTGCGCTCGGCGCCGTGTCCGGTTCTGAGCGTCAAGCTTCCGCAGGACTAGGGGCCTGGCGGAAAACCCGGCTCGTTGTGGACGCTTTCAAGCCTGCCTGCCGGCAGGCAGGCGTCCCCGCCTTTAGCGTGACATTTTCCGGACTCCTGAGCCCCTGAAGGGGCCCACTACAAACCTGTTGCAACCTTTTCGGCCACGCTCCTAGCCCGCTTATTTCACGCGTTCTCAGTGGTGCTGATGTGGCAGAAAGCAAACGCCGCCTGCCTGTGCGTGCGCACCTGCCTGCGTCGCGGAAGCGACAGGCAGGCGCAGACAGGCTGTCTTTGTCTATACGAAGTGCGGCTTTTTGCCGCAGATGTGCCGCTCAACGGGTTAGTATTTCCCGCAGGTGCGCGCAGTTTCCACCATGGCGTGGAGGTTCTCTTCGGGCGTATCCCGTCCGCACTGGTCGCCGGTGGAGAGTATGAACCCGCCGCCCTCGGCGGCGTCTTCCATGGCTTTTTTGCTTGCGGCGATCACATCTTCTGCGCTGCCGTTAAGCATGACGCTGGTGGTGTGCAGGTTGCCTTTCAGGACTATCTTATCGCCGTAAAGCCGCTTCAGTTCGGCCAGGTCACAATCGCCCATCGGCGGGCATTCCAGCGGATCGATCACCGTCAGATCCGTTTCACCGGCCATGATCTCCACCAGTTTGCGTTCCGGACCGCAGGAGTGCAGGTGTGTGGGAATGCCTGCGCGGTTTGCCAGTTCGATCGCACGTTTGACCGCCGGGAAAGAGATTTTTCGGAACATCTCAAGTGTCTGAAACACCAGCGTTCCGGACCCGCCCACGCACAGGAAATCGGGCCGGACATCCATCCGCATTATCCGGTTGAAGCGTTTTTCAGCCTCCTGTACCCTCTCTTCCGCCCACCGTCGGTGTTTATCGGGATTATCATAGTACCGGTAGATACTTTCCGCATCGTTGAAACCGCCGGTGGAGCTGGTCACGAATACGCCTACAAGACCCTGTTCGCCCATAAGTTGCATTACTCGTTCCAGCCCTTCCGGGCCCAGATCGACGGGCTTAACGCCTTCAAGAGGCACAAAGTCTTCCGGGACCGGGGGGAGGCCCACCTTCTGCGCCGGGACACCCGTTGTGGGCGGATCCGCCACGTAGTAAACGTCAACATACGGCGCCCATACCCTCTTGCCTTTTTCAAGGTGCGATTGTCTGGTTACGATCATTTCGGGTGTTTTTTTCACGATGAAGCGTTCCAGCTTCGGGCAATCTTCCGGTTGTTCTTCGGGAAATATGAGGGGGAAATAGCCGTCCATCAGTGAGTCGATATCGAAATGTTTCGCGCATTCGATGTAGGCCTCCCATATGGGGGGGTCGTTGTAAAGGTAAAGGTCCCAGAAAGGTTTGCCGGTCAGACGGGCGGGTATCATATTGGAGAAGTCGGGCGCAACGGGCACGCAGTCGGGGAGCTCGCCCCGCAAAACTTTCAGCAGTCGTCGCCGTGGTGTCATAGTCAGTTTCCTGCACGGGAGCTTTCCTTCCCACCGATACAATAACATCATTCAAAACATGTTTGAACGCATGACAGCAGGAATATGGCGGCCGTCAATCACCGGCCATGGCCGCTCCGATGATACCCGCTTTATCGCCCAGCCTGGCCTGGACAATGCTGGTTCGCGGTTCGCCTTTGAAATATATCTTTTCTTCCACCAACGGGCGCACCCTGCCAAGGAGGTTTTCTCCCTGCCGTGAGACGCCGCCGCCGATCACGATCCGCTCGGGTGTGAATATGTTAACCAGGTCGATCAGGCCTTCGGAGAGATAGTCAATATATTCTCCCACAACCTCTGCCGCCGCCTCATCCCCCTGTTTTTCGGCGTCAAAAGCTGTACGGGCATCGATTTTCCCGGGCGCTCCGTCCGTTAGTGTGTTGATCAGGGATGCGGGGTTCTCCTGCGCCGCCCTCCTGGTCATTCTTATCAGGGCGGTTGCAGAGGCATAGGCTTCCCAGCATCCTTTTCTTCCGCAGGTGCATTGTTCTCCACCGCGGACAATCACCGTGTGCCCGAGTTCTCCGGCGGCATCATTGAAGCCGCTGTAAACCTTTCCTCCAGCGATAATGCCGCCACCGATCCCGGTGCCGAGAGTTAAGGTGATGGAGTCGTTGACATCCTTTGCCGCTCCCGCGGCGCTTTCGCCCAGAGCGGCGCAGTTCGCATCGTTCTGCAAATAAACCGGAAGGTCAATGTGGCTGCGCAGTTGTTCCACAACGGGGACGTTGGCAAAATCGAAATTGTTGGCATATATCAACAGGCCTTTTTTCCGGTTGACAGTCCCCGGGATCCCGATGCCGATGTGTTCAATATCGGCCGGATCCAGGCTTTCATCTTCGATCAGACCACGAACAAGCATTGCGATGTCGCGAACGATCGGTTCAAATCCCCTTTCCCTGAGAGTAGGCAGGTTGTTCATGCGTATTATATCGCCGTATTCATCGACCAACCCGGCCCTGATGTTCGTACCGCCCAGATCAACCCCAAGATAGTACATAATTATGTTTCCCGCCCGTGGAGATTATATTCTGTCTCTTTTCCCGATCCCTGCAACCGGCCTCGCATCGCCACCGGAAGGCGATTCGGTGGAAATGCTGTGACGCGCAGACCCGTCGCAAGCGCGTTGACGATGACCGTAAAAAGTGTCGGTGCGGTCACTGCAGTCTGTTGATCTTCTGCGACACGTCCCGGCTGAACCTGTCGATATACGCACGGGTAAATGCGCCAACATCCATGCTGCAGTCCCCGATCAGGGGGGTCAGGTCAATGGCATAAATTGAAGACGTTGTTTCGTCGGTGCCATGGGATTCCGCGAATGTTGCATTCGCCATCCTCCGGCCCACCGTCGCCAGGTCGTATCTGACGCCGCCGCAAATCTGGGAATCATGCACGCCCAGCAGTGAAGCTGCAAGGTTCGGATGCCCGGCCACATCGAAGATGACCTTCTCGTCGTCATTCACCCAATCAAGCACCCTCCAGACCTCGCAACCGTAGAGCCGTTCGGGATGGCAATCCTCCGGCAGTTCCCTGAGGGCCTTTATCGTCCTCAAAACCGTTGCAACGTGTGTGTCGTGTTTGTCGGCCGGATTATGCACGTAGATGGTATGTGGCTTGGCGGCTTTTACGAGCGTTTTGATATCTTCCACAACATCGCTGTTTGCGGGGTCTTTAACCTGCGAGCTTTCATAGTCCAGCAGTGCGACGGCGCTGTATTCACCGACAAACGCCGCTTTTTTCTGCTCATGCCGTCGGACCCTGCGCATGTCTTCGTCGGTATAGTCGGCATACAATGCATCCCGCGGGCTGCCCGATCCATTGGTGGTCACGACTCCGAAAAACCACCTGTCGTCCCGGCCGAAACACTGCAATATGCCGTCGTAAGCCATTATCTCTATATCGTCCTGATGCGAGGATATGGCCATATGCGTGGTCCTGTCCGCGGCATCCGGAACCGGCGAGGCGTCCGGGACGAATATCTCGGCTTCCGTGTTGTTCAGTTTCATTGTATTTTCCTTCCTCGAGCTGTGAAAACTATCGTATCTCCGGAAGACTTGCTGCTGCTATGGATTGTCCGACTCTGCGGCTGGACTCGTCCGGCAGGTGCAATGTTATCCTGGAGGCCAGTTCCGGAAATTCACATTCCAGAACTTTTCGGGCATTTTCCAGAATCAGTCCGCCGCCTTCACCGGAGGTGACCCGTCCCAGTATCAATATGTGTTTGATGTCGTAGAAATCCGCGTAGTATGCGATGGCATAACCGAGGTATGTTCCGATGGATTCGAAGATCTTTGCGGCGCCCTTGTGCCC
>PUMZ01000290.1 GCA_003551565.1 Candidatus Brocadiaceae bacterium
CAGGTCAGGCTCCAGTTGCAACTCCACAAAATACTGTGGCCGGAGAGCACCGCCGGGGTCTGAGTGGAACCGTGCGGCCGCCGGTCCAATACATGAGAAATGATCTCTGTCAAATTCCACAATGCCGACACATTCCACCATCAAAAACCTCCGGGTCAGGTGCAGCGTAATAACCCCGCCCGGTGAAGGCGGCATCGGAGTGATACTGCTCTGCGGCAGAGGTGCGGCCGAGGTGCTGGGTACATGTTTCGAGGGCACGCAACGCGGCGCCGCCGGGATAACCCCCGGGCGCATGGCGCACGGGCGAATAATGCAAAACGGCGCCGCCGTGGATGAAGTGGTCGTTGCGCATTCCGCGGCGCAAGAGGCTCCGGTGGGAGAAACTTGCTACGAGGTGAACTGTCATGGCGGCGCGGTAGCTGTCAAAACCGTCGTGGAATGTTTCCGGGACGGGGGTGCGCAAGTCGTCCCGTGGCGGGAACTGGTGCGCCCCTGCGGCCCTGCCCGCCGCCTTCCGCTCTCATCCCGGTCCATCCGCGCTTCTGCGCTGTCGTCGCTGCCGGAGGCCGAAACCCGTAGCGCGGTAAAAATGCTGCTGCACCAGGGCGACGGCGCCCTTTCCAGGGAGATCGCTGCTGTTACGGGCGGGCTTAAGAACGGCAGCGATGATGCTCAGGAACGTCTCTGGCGGCTGGTGCGCGGCGCCGAGGCCGGCCTCGCGATGCTGGATCCTCCGAAAGTTATGCTTGCCGGCCCACCGAACGCCGGCAAATCGACCCTGCTCAATACGCTCCTGCGGCGCGAACGCGTCATAGTACACCATCTGCCGGGGACCACGAGGGATGTGGTCAAAGACCGCCTTGCGATCGGAGGGATGCCGTTCGACATCATGGACTCGGCCGGGATACGCTCCGGGATTGATGCGCTCGAGGCCGTGGCGGTCGATAACACGTTGCGGTTGATGGGGGAGGCCGGCACGATATTTTTCCTTTTTGACATCAGGGATGATCCCTCCGTGGTGCTGGAAAGTTCGGCATCGTTGCCGCCCGGGGAAGCGAGAATCCTTTACGTTGCCAATAAAACGGATCTGCTGGATGCCGAAGCGCCGGAGGTGGATTGTGCTCCGTTGCCGCACCGGGCGCCCGTGGTATGCATCTCGGCGAAAAAACAGGAGGGCATCGGGAAGCTTGAGCAGTTTCTACTCGCGCCGTATGCCGATACGCTCAGTCTCATTACGGCAGGCGGGCCTGCAGTGTTTACACGCACTCAACGTGAAATTCTCGCAACCGCGCTGCGTTTGGCGGAGGAGGGCAGGCGGAGTGCGGCCGCGCACCTGTTGACCGGATCGGGCGCGCAAGACAACGTGGGGCAGTAAGGTCTTATATCATAAACAGATAAAGTGTCAACAGATCAAAAGTGCAAAAGTTTCCCAACGGGTGGTGTGTTTTTGACTCCGGTGAGTATTTCGACCAGAATACATGGAGCTGCGGTGGCATGGGACCTCAATATATTCCGAACGGCCGTCCTGAGAAAGAGGATTGCCGGCAGTCGGTTTCTGTGCCCTGGTGCACCCGTCTCATAAGGTCGATAACGTATTTTGACTCTGAGGGCTCGGATGAAACCCCGGGCTCGCAGTGGACGCTTTCAATGGAGCTCGTTTCCCTGGAAGAGGACCGTATGGAATGTGTTGATGAGGCGTTAGAAGCGATACGGTAAGTGATTATGATGCAGAACAACCATGAAAAAGAAAGCGATCATCACAGGAATCACAGGACAGGACGGATCCTATCTGGCAGAGTTTTTGCTGAGCAAAGGGTATGAGGTCTGGGGAATAAAACGCAGGGCCTCAACCTTTAATACCGGGCGGATAGACCATATTTATCAGGACCCCCACGATGAAAACGTCCGTCTGCACCTCGTGTACGGCGATCTCACCGATGCCAACGGGCTGGAAGCTGTACTTGACAGCGTGAAACCGGATGAAGTTTACAACCTCGGGGCCCAGAGCCATGTCAGGGTCTCTTTCGACCACCCGCTCTATGCAGCCGATGTTAATGCCCTGGGGACACTCCGGCTTCTGGAGGCGGTGCGCCGCTGCGGTTGCCGCCCCCGCTTCTATCAGGCCTCATCGAGCGAGATGTACGGTCAGGCAGTGGAAGTACCACAAAACGAAAACACGCCCTTTCATCCCCGGAGTCCCTACGGCTGTTCAAAGGCCTATGCTTTCTGGCAGACCGTGAATTATCGCGAGGCCTACGATCTGTTCGCCTGCAACGGCATACTGTTCAACCATGAATCACCGCGGCGGGGCGAAACGTTTGTAACCCGTAAGATTACCCGGGCGGCGTCACGCATAAAACTCGGTCTCCAGCAGAAGCTCTACCTCGGCAACCTGGATGCCAGGCGTGATTGGGGTTTTGCGGGGGATTACGTCCATGCCATGTGGCTGATGCTGCAGCAGGACGAGCCCGACGATTATGTCATCGCTACCGGGGAGACGCGTTCGGTCCGCGAGTTTTTAGATGCGGCATTCGGTTATCTCGGACTTGACTGGAACGATTACGTGGAGATTGACCCGCGCTATTTGCGTCCGGCGGAGGTCGATATACTGCAGGGGGATTCGGCCCGGGCGCAGAAAAAGCTGGGTTGGGCTCCCAAAACGACGTTCAATGGACTTGTGGCAATGATGGTTGACTACGACATGCGTCTGGCCGAGCGGGAGAAACTTGTCGGCGGTCACGAAACGGCCAGACCGCTCCGAGCGGAGGAACAATCGCAGTGGCTGAAGACTATTGGAA
>PUMZ01000066.1 GCA_003551565.1 Candidatus Brocadiaceae bacterium
GCATAAAGGGCGACGGCGCGCCCGGGCGTCAGTTCGCGTTCCAATTCCATCGCATGGAACAGCCACGGGAGGAAAAGCCCCATGACAGCGGCCGGTGGTGTGACTAAAACCAATGGCAGTATCCACTGGAGAATCCGGCCGAAAGCCAGGTTACCATAAAACCACTCCGAGAACGGATATACCAGAAGTATCGGCAGCGCCAGAGCGACTACGCCGAGTTCGGCCACCAATAGCCAGAGCCAGCGTTGGGAGGGTTTGGGCAAGCGCATCGATGCCGCACCGGCACCGAGCGCCAGTCCGATAAAAAATGCACCGATCACCTTGGAAAACGTATCGGCGTTCCCGCCCAGCACATCAACCATCGCACGCACCCAGACCGTCTGATGCCCGAGCGCGGCCGCGCCCGACAGCGCAGCAACGCCAAGCAGGATGATGAATTTACGGTGATGAGTATCGTTGGCTGTATTCATGAGATTACAGGATTATTAAGCCCGTACGCAATTCTTGACAAGCGAATTATAAGTCTTATAAGTCCTATACGTCCTATACGTCCTATTTTGTAACCACAAAAGAGGATAAAAGCACCCTTGATAATAAAAGCAGCGGGACGCTGAACGAAAGCGTGCGCCCCGCGGCTACTTTTATTACACCTTTACCGGAGCGCTGAAGCGAACGTCTCGACCATATTATCGAGGTGCTCAAAATAGCTGCCGGCTTCCGGACTCCTGCCCGGCACGAAGAGGTCGGTGATAACAACTTCCGCACCCGTGCGCTGCGCCACGAGATTCGCACCGCGCTCGGGGTAGAACGGCGCCATGATGATCGCGCCGATATCCCGGTCATTCATCAGTTCGACGACCTCGCGCAGATGACGCGGGCTCGGCGGGATGCCGGGTTTCGGCTCGAGTTCGATCGGGACGTTCAGCCCGTAGCGCTGGGCAAAATAGCCCCAGCTTTTGTGGAAAGTCACGACTTCGGCGCCTTTGAACGGGCGCATACGCGCCTTCCATCCGCCGAGTTTATCCTCCAGATCATTATCCGCAAGGTAAGAATCCAGGTTCCCTTCCAACTCGAGCACCCAGAGCCGCTCACCGCCGACCTCATCGACAAGCTCTGAGCCGAACGTGCGGCGGTCGATTTCATCCTTGAACCTTTCCAGGTTGCGGCTGAACGTCGCCCTGTGCGCCGGGGCCAGTGCTGCAAGACGCCCGGCGATCGTATCGGCCACGATACGGCCCTGCAGCGGATCGGTCCAGTAATGCGGATTCCCCTGTGGATGCACGTCGCCCATTGCGTAGGTGACGCGTCCTTCGGGTATTTCGATTTTTATCACGTTCTGCGAGGCGTCGAGATAGCCCTCGGTGCCCGGTCGGATGCGGCGGTTGCGCGAGCCGTCGATGACCGGCCGTTCCCAGCCGATTTCCAGGTCCATGCCGACGCTGATCCAGAGGTCGGCGCGACGGGCGATCGTGATGTAGCTCGGCGCCGCCTCGAGGAAATGCGGATCGTCCTCGCCGGCGCAGATCGGTGTGACATCGACCAGCTCACCGCCGATGAACTGGGTGATCGAAGCCAGATCGGTCGTCGTCGTGACCACATTCAGTTCCGCTGCCTTGGCGGTTCCTCCAAACAGCAGGCAAACGCCCAGCAGACCCGGAATTGCTGATTTCATACATTGCTTAAGTCTTTTCAGTAATTGCATTTTTATCTCCATTAATTTCTGAGTAATTGTTGTTATAGAAATTTTATCTTCAGAGCCTACTGCACAATCCATGACAACAGCTATATATTGCAGTTATAGGTCTTATAAGTCCTATATGTCGTATATTTGAGCAGAAACCAAGAATAGTGCATCAGGCTATTTACTTCATTTTAAAAAGCATGGGCGCCGTGCACGCCGAGCGAGATGATCATCTGGAACTGCACGTCCCAGACCCGCTCGGTTTCTCGATCGTGCTGATATGCGCCGCGACCGCCCTGCAGCCGGAACCGCGAGAACTCCGACGGAGTGAAATCCATCATCAAACTGCTGCGGTAGCTGTCATCAAAACTCCGCTTACCGGGTTCGTGTGCACGACGGCTGGAGTTTTGGAGCCCGACATGATCCCAGCGCAGACCGGCCCGCCAGCGGGGGGCGAATCCGTATATTGCCTGCAGGTAATAACCATCCTGACGATCGTACTGCTTGCCACCAACAGCCGGATCGTTTTCAGTGTAAGCCCGTTGCCGACGTTGGATGGGATCATTCTGACCATCCAGCACTGTATCGTCATCAACCCATTCCCAGAAACCTCGGGCCAGATAATCCATGCTCGTGCGCCGCTGCATGTATTCGCCCTGGAGCGTAAAATTGCCCTGCCCGTAATGCTGGCCGGGACGTCGGTATTTGTACACCATATCCACGCCGGCAAAATGAGCATAGCCGTCAACGATACGCGAGCCGTGGTGTTCGCTGTTGCGCCCGTACCCACCGAACGTGCCGAACTGCACCTCGTGGTTCGACGGAAGGATATCCGGACTGTATTTCATCCAGGCGGTGCCCAGACGCGGTCCGCTGTGGCCTTCATCATTATCGAAGGAGACTTCGTTTTCTCCTTGCAGCACCTCGACGCCTGAAAGCAGATGCGTTCTTTCCAGCGGGGCCAGCCAGGAAAGCTGCACGCCGGTCTCCTGGAGGCCGTGATCGCCGAAAATCTGCTCATTGACCAGCGGACGATCCACAAAATCCCAGTCGTGCGCATGCTGGGAGTTGATGCGGCCGATATCGCTGTAGAACTTGCCGGCCTTGAACTGCAA
>PUMZ01000107.1 GCA_003551565.1 Candidatus Brocadiaceae bacterium
CCCGCCGTATCTGGGCCGCGAAGCCTGGCGCGGCAATGGCGGCGTGTCCGCCGGGCGCAAGCTGGCGATCGTGTTTGCGGCACATGTTCTGGACAGCGAAGATGCCCGTCTTGCAGAGATCAGGGCCCTGATTGCCAGGGGCGGCAATTACCTGTACGTCGATGAGCACGGCAACTCGCGTCTGGATGCCGGCGGCTATCCCGACCCCTACGGGCCGGGCAATCCGCCGCCGGATTATTTTCACTTCCACGAGGATGACCAGACGACATACATTACCCGGTTTGACTACGATTATACGCACGGACTGGCGGAGGGCTGGCCCGCCTGGAGCCCGGACGAACGCCGATTCACCGCCGCACGCTACAGGGAAGGTGATATCGGCATGCCCGAGTGGATTGATCGCTATGCGGAAGAAGCCGCCCGCCGTGCGGGACGAAACATACGCCTTCCTTACCGTGCCCTGAACAGCTGCGAATATCCGGCCATGGTTCTTGTTCTGCTGGCTATGGATATGAAGGAGCTGTGGAACCACAACGCTTTTTTTGACTATACCGACCGATACGTTGATTGGATACACGGCGAGCCGGATCCTGCGTGCGAGCAGGAGACGGAGGAACGCTTCGAAAATTTGCGTTCCAATAGTTTCACGCGGTTGTGGGTGTGGGATCTCTGGCACGCGCACCGCGAGAAACTCGGAGCCGCCCGGCGGGAAGAACGCCCGGCTGGAAGGTGAAAATTTCAAGTCCCCGGGGTTGCCGGGGCGCCGTTCCCATACAACCAAACATTAAGACTGCTGAGAGGATATTAAAAAATGTGGACTGATTCTGACACAAAATACTGGATCGCCAAAGAAAAGGAGATCGAGAAAATAGTTGTTGATCTCGCTGACTATGGTTTTGTCATTCATTCATCAAGTCATGCCAAAGGTTGGAACAATGATCCGCGGCTTTTCGGCAGAATAGGAGCTGTCGAAGCTTTAGTTAAAGCAAAGGAATCCCTTCCCGACGGAATGAACATCAAGGTCTATGACGGATGGCGGCCCTGGGAGCTCCAGGAAAAGGCAGCTGCGCGCGCAAAGGAGAAAATAGCAACTGCCCATCCCGACTGGACGGAGGAAGAGGTGGCCGAACACCAGTGGAAGATGGCCCCGCCCGCCCGCATTGTCCCAAGGTTCGGATCACACCGGTATGGAGGGGCATTTGATATCACCCTTGTTGACGCTGAAGGCGAAGAGGTTGATATGGGCGTGTGTGTCGGGTATAACACAGGTCCAGAAGCAGCACTGTTTTTCTATGAGTTCCTCGAAAATCCGGACGAAAGGGAGTTGACCGCAAAAAAGAACAGAAAGATCATGATCGATTCCATGAGATCCGCCGGTTTCAATCCGTATATGGAGGAGTTCTGGCACTGGAATTACCTGCGTGATATGGAGGACCTGGCCAGGGAGCGGGTCGTTCAGTCGAAGCTCTAACCCCATTTCATAAACCAATTTTCCTAAAAAAGCGTCTGCTTCATCGTCTGGGACGTTTACCTGCTGCCCGGGGACGAGGGAAGCCGGGCAGCCAGCTACATCAACCGGGTGGAAGATCGCGTCGTGCAACCGGCGGTCAGCGTCCTTGACCCTGCAAGCGGACAGGCCCGCACGCAGCATGTTCCCGCTTTCGACGACCCGGCCAGCAAACCGCAGTGGCGCGCCCTGTTCGACGATATCAGGCGGCGCATGGAAGCCCGCGGGCTGGAAGAAACCATGATGATCGGCATGCTGTCCGATGGGAAGCCAAGCCGGGAAGAAATTGCCTTCTGGAGGGAAGTTACCGGCGACCTGCCGTGGGTCAGCCATTCGCATTTTCCCACGCACGATCCGCACTATTTCGGCAAGATCCTGGGGACCGGATTTCAGACCGGCTATATGACATCGGTCTACAGGTTGCAGTTCCCCGCCGATCCCGCCGAGGGGCGAACCTACGGCTGGCGTAATCCCGTGTTGCATGCCCAGTACATGCGTCCGGCAGGCGGCCTGGACCGCCGTCCGGGCGCGTTCTTGCGCGGGCTGGTCGAGATCAACATCGCCGGCGGGCAGCACGGCTTCGGTCGGATGGGCGGCGATTACTGGCGCTCTGTGCGGGATCAGCGGGGCCGGATCAGGGGATACGCCTACGAACGTTTTCCGCAGAGCACATGGGGGAATCTGAACCTGCGCTCCGCTGTGCTGGCGCCCGGGCCCGACGGCCCCGTTGCAACAACCCGTTTGGAAGTGATGCGCGAGGGCATCCAGGAATGTGAGGCGCGCATTTTTCTTGAGACGGCGCTTACGGACGAGGCGCTGCGCGAGAGGCTTGGGTCCGACCTGATCCGGCGAAGCCAGGCGTTGCTCGACGAGCGAACGCTCGCCGTTCAGCGTGGTCTGGCCGATTTCGAGGTGAACTGCTATGGATTCCGCACCCCCTGGAACTGGATCTTCCAGACAGGCGTGGCCGGGCATGCCTGGTTTGCCGGTTCAGACTGGCAAAAGCGAAGCCGCATGCTCTACAAGCTGGCCGCCGAAGTTGCGCACAGGCTCGAGCAACCCTGATCGCTGTTGGCCGATAAACAATCGGAGAAAGCCCCGCTGCGATTGCAAGTCACCAGGTGACATAGAGCGCTCCGGTATAATCCCTTACCACCACGCAGCCCCGGCCGGTGTCGGTTTCGAAGGGGACGTCCTCGCGGTCCTTCCACCCCGCTATCCTCCCGTTCAACCGCAAGTTGCCGTCGGCGAGGGAGACCGGATCCGGGTAGATCGTGACGTCCGCGCCCTCCAGGTTGGCCACGGAAAAATGCCGCGTAAAACCTTCCACCCGCCGCGCCGCCAGTTCTTTGACGATGACGGTCCCGTTGTCCTGCCTGACAAACACCCGCACCTCGTTGTGGTAGGTCTTGCCAAAGTTTTCGCACGCGTATCCGTCCCGTATCCGGGTTTCGGACTCGGCAAAGGCAGGAGCGCCGTCGCGGGTTTTGATGCGCATGCTGACCGTGGTGTTCGGCTTGTGGCCGGTGAAGATGAAGGCTCCTTTGCGCCGCTTTATGAAAACGTAGGCGGGTTTGACCGATTCGTCCACCCGCTCCTGAACGATTTCAAGCCCGCTCTGTTCGGCCAGTATGTGCCGCGGCCAGGAAAAGGGCAGGCGGGCGTTCCACGGTTTATCCTCCCCCGGCTCTCCATCTCGCGTCTTTCTGCCGGTCTTGAACCCGCATGAACCGTGGATCCAGGCGATGCTGCCTCCGTTCCATGCCGGGTCGTTCCGCACCACGGCATAGGCCCGGCTCTCGCCGTTACGCCGGGCCGACACCCTGACGGAGCTCCCGTCGGAAGCGACCGCACGCAATCCGCCCCCGTCGGAGAGTGCGCGGTGTTTGAGAAGACGCTCGCCCCCCGCCGGTGAAGCGTCGCCCTCATCATAAGTTCGCCCGACGGACTCGTCGACAGGATCCGGATAATTGGGAGGTTCGACGTCCCTTTCGAACCGGTCTTCGTACAGCGTGCATTCCACCTCGAAGTTTCCTTCCAGCGGTTCGGCAAGGGAAAGCTTCAGCATCCCGAGCGCCTCTTCCGGCGCATGATCCAGCGAACCGTACAGCATGACGTGTCCGCCCTTTCTTACCACGTCCAGAAGTTTCTGTTGATACTTCCAGTTTCCCAGGGCGGCGGGAGCAACGTATAGGGCGTCCGGCAAGCTCTTGCGTTCCGCCAGCTCCGAAAAAACGCTGCTCGAAGCGACCGTATTGAGCGGCAGCCCGTGATCGACCACGCTGCGCATGAACCAGTCGTGGGCGAAAATATACGGCAATTTCTCCGGTTCGCCTTTCAATACGTCGTCGTATTCATCGAACGGGTACACCCACACCACGGGGCCCACGGCGTCGGCGCGCATTTCCAGGGCGCGCAGGAAATGGGGAGTGGACTCGTTCGCCTCCTCCCGTATGAGGTCTCCCAGTTCGGTGTCGATCGTGAGCAGGGACAGGTCGGTCGGCGTGTCCACTCCGCCTTCCCGGTTCACACGGGCCGCGGACATCGGCACATAAATATCAAAGGTCTCGCGGTTGTAATAGTCATACCAGGCGTTGCTGTTGAACCAGGGGTCGTTGAGGTAGAAGCGGAATGGCAACCGCCTGGTGCGGGTTTCGGCCAGGCGGGACATGTAGGCCACCATCTCGGTGCCGAGCGCCCTGGATCCCCAGGGCGGGTTGCAGGGTGGGCGGTCCAGCTTGCCGATATCCATGATGTCCTTGTGGGAGCATCCGTCGGTGGAGATGTCCGAACCAACGGGGAAATTGGTTCCCCGAACCTCGATGGGGCAATCGCACTCGGCCCGGAAGTCCCTCCAGAACCGGTTGACCTCTTCCCGCACCTGACCCGCCTTCTCCGTCTCCCACTCCTGTCCGAAAAAAAGTTCTCCGCGATATCCCCATGGATAGTGGGAGTAGGCGAATCCGTTGGAAAACCATATATAGTCATACCCAAGCTCTTTCCGGGCGGATTCCATCTGGCGGCCGATAAAGGTGCCGAACGGGGTTCCGTCGGGAATGCCGCCGGGAAACCCGCCGTACGGCCGCGGATCTTCCCTGAGCACGGCGGTATGGGTGATGAAATGCATGGGCATGATCTTCCACCCCTCCGGCGTGAGCACCTCCGGGTGACGGTGGTATTTGAACCGGCTGAACGCGAACTCCGGTCCCGGGTCGATGGTGGCGCCCACCATAATCTTTCGCCCGAACATGCGCATCGCCGTGGACTTGAGTTCCCTTATAATGTTCCTCAGATCCCGGTATGTCACGCGGGGCGGATTGTCCATGTACGGCTGAGCCCGGTTGATGCGGTAGTGACGGTTCTCCGGATCAAAGGCATGCTCCTTGTCGTAATTGCAGAACCCCACGCACTGCGGAGCGCTGACCTGGTCGCCATAATTCCCGCTCCATTCGTAGATGTCGCAGCCGTCGCTGGTCCACATCAGAACGCACAACTCGTCCGAACGTTCGATGAGGTTGCGCCAGTTTTCAAACAGGTGCGTACAGGTTTGACGGATATATTCCGGCTGCATGTTCTTCCAGGGCTTGAGGCTGACTTCCAGCACAACCCGGTCGTACGTGCTTTGCGGCAGTTCCATAAAACGCTCCTTTCAATCAAAGAAATATGTGGTGGTATGTTGATCCCGATCGGCTCACCTCAGCTGCCGCTCGACTTCCGCCGCCGTGCTGAAGAGCTCTTCGCTGCGCTGCCGCCAGCCCGAGCCGAGAAACCACTGGTGGCCGACGGGATTATGCACACCATACCAGTAGTGATAATTGAAGGTCGTGTGCCACCTGTCGGGGCCTGTGAACCGCATCTGGGTGATCCCCTTGAGCATCAGGTGGGTGCGCTCCACGAGCAGTTCCTCGCAGCGCCTGATCAGGTCTTCGTCCAGCCGGGCGCGGCTGGATTCGTCCAGCAGCGCGGCCTCGATCACAATGCGGGCTTCCGCTTCCTGGTAGCCCTCGCGCAAGGCTTCAAAACCGGGCGTGGACACCGGCCCGTCCGGGCCCGGAGCCAGCAGCGAACTGGCCAAATCCTGGTTGCGCCAGGAGCTCTGGGGAAAACGGTCGGCCGCACGGTTCCGCCGGCGGTCCCTCCTCAGGGCGAGCGGCCAGTAGTCGGCGCCCAGCCGGCCCGCTCCGCTCTGATCGCCGGTTATCTCGAATTCCGCAACGTGCCGCAGCCGGCTGGGCGGCATACGCTCATAATCCCTGCCGGCCCGGTCGTTGTGGGCGAATATCCCCGGCTCCTCCAGCCGCTCCGCGACCGGCACGCCGGGGCTGCGCGGCCAGCTCGGACCGGCCCAGCCATGATGGCTCCCCAGCGGCGGGCCGTCATCGGCATGACGTTGATCACATACTGTCGCCTGATAGATGACATCCGCCGTTCCGTGAAGCTGCCACGAGCCCACGCCCCAGTGCGCGAACTTGATCCACGGCATTCCGCCGGAAAGCTCCTCCAAAGCCTCCACCTCTTCCCGCGTGGGCCAGA
Source organism: Candidatus Brocadiaceae bacterium (assembly GCA_003551565.1). Lineage (GTDB taxonomy): Bacteria > Planctomycetota > Brocadiia > SM23-32 > SM23-32 > PUMZ01. The sequence goes on from PUMZ01000107.1 coordinate 6,041, forward strand.
CATCGGAGGCACAACCAAGGACGGCCGCATCGAAGAGCCCGCGCTCTTCCAGGATCGCACGCAACTCATCAAACACCGGCTCCCAGAAGGCTTTGCCTTCCGGCTCGTAGAAAAACGGCAGCTCCGCGGTGCCGGACCCGCCCGACCCGTCGTCCGTCGTCACCACCGGGCCGCTAACCTGTCTGTCGTCGATCGACCTGAGGGCACGGGCTTCCTGATAGGCGCCGTCGGCCCTCTCCTCTTCCCTGGCATGGTCCAGATCGAGCTGATAAAGCTCCCACACATAGAGCACGACCATCTCCGGCGTACCCATGCGATCGATGGCCGTATCGAGGTAGCGTTCGAGTACCGAGAAATCGTGCTCCCACGTACCGTCATCCTGCGGTATCCAGCGCACCATCGACTCCTCCACACCGATGTTTGTGTGGCAGATCAACGGAAGGTACACGATCCTGCTGCTGGTCTCGCCGATGAGGGAAAAAGATTCTTCCATCATCCGCCAGTGTTCCTCGCTCCAGAGCGGCAGGTCGTATTCAAGCGCCGTGGTATCGGGCACCTGGATGAGCTCAAGCCATGCGCGCCGCTCCTCCGCCCCGGGCAGTTCCCAGTCGGTGGTAACCAGCTCGACCGGGACGCTCAGTGGCTCCTCGCCGTCGGCCTCGATGCGCAGCTCGGCCTCCCGGACGCCGGCGGAATCGCGCGGCAGCTCCACCGTCACCCACACCGGCGCCACCGCACCGAAGACCGGCTCGGGCTGGTTCGGCGTCTGAAGGTCGCTGCCGGGATTGGTGCCGGGTGCGCTGACCGGCACGGTGTCCGGCGGATCGTTAAGCAGCGCTCCAAAGTAGGTCGGCTGCCTCGGGTAGCGGGAGAAGTTCATGTCCCACATCGCAAATCGAGGTCCCCAGACGCCCACCTGGCTGCCCCAGGGCACGGCGTAGCGGATTCGTGCCGACGGTATCTCCGGCGTAAGCGTGGCCTTCAGTCCCTCGATGGGCCTGGTGGAGCCGACGACGACCTTGCCCGAAACGATTCCACCGCGCGGTCCGGACAGACGCAGCGGATAGAGGCGTTCGCTCGGGCCGGCAAAATCCATGTCGAAATCCGCTGCCAGCACATCGCTGTTCCACACCTGAAATCCCTCCGGCCGGACCGCCTCCTGCGATATCCCATCGGGCGATGCCGCGCTGAGCTGCAGGTGCAGGATCTCGCATGTATTGAACGGAAGGTTATAGACATTTCTGCGGCGTTCGGGGCGCTCGTGTTTGAGTTCCTCGATAGCGGCGTCGTACGGAGCACGGAACACTTCCACGGCCAGCACGTTCGTCCCGCTCTGGAGGGCGTCACGCGGCACCCGCACATCTTCGATCCGGCGCCTGCGGAGGCCGAGCCGCCGGCGGTCCTCCTCACCGCTCGTCAGGGACGCTCTGTGCCTGTCCCACTCCGCCTCTTCAAGAAGCTCACCTTCGCTGTTGACAAACGCCTCGCGGGGATAAGAATCGGCCAGGGTCTCCGGCCCCAGGGGCCCGTCGGGCACGTGCCTGCGGACCACCTCGCGCCCGTTGACATACACCGCCATGCCACCGTAATAATCCGCCGAAAAACCGAGATCGCTGACGGCGGAAGGATCGTCCACGGTAAAGAGCGCCCGCATGGCGATCCGGCGGGTGTAGGGCGTGCGGATGCTGATGCGCGCCGGTCCCCGCAGCCAGGTGCTGTCGTCGAAATCCGTCGCTTTCCAGCCCTCCGGCGGCAACGGGGTCTCGCGGTCGAGCCAATCACGGATATGCACGGGCTGAAGGCCGCCGTCGATATCGACCACCGGCGCCTGCAGGGAATGATAAATGCGCCAGAACCCGGTGGTGTCGAGCACCACCGCGCGCGAACCCGACCCGCCGCCCTCGTCCCGGTCGGCATCAGCACGCCGGACCGTAACGCAGAACATCGCCGGGACAAGAACCGCAATCAGCAAACTTCCAACCCTTCGTATCCTCATGAAAATCCTCCTGTTGCTGGAATCAACGTGCCGGCCGTTGGCTGTGCCGAGGCATATTGAACCGGCCGGCTGTGCGCCGGAAAGATCAGACTGTTATTATAAAAGATGCGGCGATGGGCGGCAAGGAAAGCCGCCGGTTCGCTCTTTCCTGAAGGAAAAGCCGGCCATTCAAGGCCGCAGCATAGCGGCCAGCATCCGGCGTGTGGGCTGAACATCCGGACTGAATACCGCCAGGTAATCGAGGTTCATGCCCCTCCCGCACACGTTCGTCATCCGCAGAACATTCTCACCTTCGTCAAGCTTGATGAGGAGCGGGCGTCCCGCTATGGGATTATCAACGATAAACAGTTGCCAGCGGTCAGCGCGGTTGGCCCAGCCGCCGGTGTCATGGAAAACAGGCTGCAGGTAATCATCAATCGGCCTGGAATTGACCTTGATCTCCCGTCGGACCCGATCCGATGCCGTACAGTAAAGCACGGCCAGATGATAGTATCCCTCGGCGGGCACATCAAAAGTCCATTCGAGCCAGTGCCCGGCATGATCCCAGTGGGAAAAAGAATCCCCGACCGTATTGACCTTGTCGGCTGTGACATTGACCTCCCCGCCGCCCTGATCCGAAAAATCAGGGGCCTGAATCATCACGACGGTATCCTCGGGCACTTCGTAATTCCCCGCATCGGTCGCGCGCTCCGCAGTGCGCCTCTCGGCCGTCTCGCGCCCGGCGTGCCGCTGAGCCTGCATTCGCTCTTCGGCTTCTTCGATGGCAGCCGGTACCCTGGCTTCATATTCGGCCACGCTGTTTTCAATATCCGCCATGGCCCGTTCGAGGACAACGTCCCGTTCGGCCTCCCCGTCAGCCACAACGGGAAATTCCATCGTCTCAGGCGGAGAAAGATCGGCCCCGGCCTCAACCCCCTCCCTCAGCCGGTAATCCCCACCGTCCGGGTCGATGAAAAGCGCGTCCAGATCGGTGACTATCCGGCAGTTGTCGCTGAGAAAACGTCCAGCCACCCTGTTGCGGGTATAGACATTGTTTTCAATCAAACCAGGCAGGTCCCCCAACAGACCATCCAGAATGTTTTCCCTGATCACCAACCCCTCGGGAGAACCGGGGCTGCCGTGTTCCTGGCAGAATATCCCCACGGACAACGCTGAATCAGGATTGGTGTTCACAAATGTATTGTTCAAAAAATGGATGTTCCTGAGCGACCTTCCGCCTCTTCTTCCCGTCACCCACATTCCGACGCAAACGCCCGCTTCCCCCGCTGCATCGAAGATGTTGTGCCGGATGACGATGTTCTCGGCATTGCGGTTGATCGTCAGTGGATTGATTCTCGATCTGTAAATATGGTTGCGCTCAACCATGACGTTGGCGCAGCCTTCATACAGGTTGATCGAGGTGGCATGCTGGCCCCGGTGGTTCAGCAACACGTTGTCCTGAATGACGCCGGACGTGCATTCGTAAAACCTTATCCCGGAGCCGGTGTTCTTGTCCAGCCGCGACCGGCTGATCCGGAAGTTATGAACGCGGTTCCAGAAAATTCCCGCCGTCCACCCCGGGTTATGATGGATGTGGCAGTTATCGACCACAAGGCCGTCAACATCCGATGCCCTTATTCCGGCCGATCCACTCACAAATCGGATCTCGCAGTCGGCAATGCCAATGTCGGCGGCCCCCCTCCCGATAAGCACGCCCCCATTGCCGCCAAACCGCTGGATCAGAAAGCCGTTCACCCGCAGGTGCGAGGCGCCGCCGCCCACCGATATCCCGGTGGGGTAATCGGGAAAGGCGATATTGACAGGCCGCCCGTCTTCAAGCGTTTCCGGCAGCAGATGGATCCTCGATCGCCCGTCCTCAAGGAGTTGAATACTCCACTCCCCCGGTTTTTCGATAAGCCCGGGCGAGTTGAAAAACGCATAACGCGTCTGGCGATAAGTTCTTCCTCCATAGTGGGCGAAATACAACTTGCCCGCATCCGGATCGTATTGATCGATCACGGCATAGTACACCTCCTGATTGCCGGCGCCGAAACCAACAAACATCCCGTCGAAATGATCCGGTTCTCGCCCCGCAAGCCGTTCTTCGTCCCTGATGATGCTCGACAAATCCTGCTCTATAACGTTGTCCCCGTCCTCATTGAATGCCGCAAACTGCCCGACCCGTGTCCACCTGCCGGCGTCGGGATCCGACTGGAGCAGCCTGAACGTCAGTTTGTCCGCCCGCACGGGTTCCGGAAGCTCGAACCGCTGCATGTTCCCGTCATCATTATCCGGTGCAACCTTGATTATTTCCTCATCGTCCGCCAGGAAAACAACATGCTCCACGGGGGTGGATCGCACACGCAGGACGACGCCGATCGCGGAGATGGTCTCCGGCTCTTCGAGTTCTATGGACACAGCCCCCCCATCGGTCGGTTCGATCACCGGCGGGGCGCCCCCACTGTGGGTGATGGGCAACAGAGGCAGGTCGGGGTTGCCGATCGTCCCTTCCTCATAGTAAAGTTCGTGGGAATACGAGTCGGTCAGTTCGTGCGGCGTTTCGTAGAAATCCGCAGTGTGTTGCTGATAAAAAGGATCCGACGGTTTCGGATCCTGTGCTACCGGCAGGATCCCATCACCGTCGAACAAGCTCATCCTCTGCCATGGAACCTGCATGGAAACTCGCTGCAATCGCCCGCGCACCACCGAGGAATGCGTGAAATTGCTTGAGAGATCAACGTCGATATCCGCATAAAACATGTCCTCCCAGCGGGGATTTCCTCCCGCCTGTTCCTGCGACTCGCAACGTTCCCAGCCGTCGATGACCCGGCCCCCATCGATAACAGCCCGGCCCTCGCCGAATTCCCCGTGCGTATTGCCGTCCAATGTGATCGGATTGCCCGGCTCGCCGGAGACATCGAGATGGATCGAACCGTAATATGCAACTCCACCTTTGAAAATAACCGTATCGCCCGGGGCCAGTTCGACAGATCCGGGGGTGTTCGTGGCGTTTTCATCGCCCGGACTGTGCTTCCAGGCCGTCTCCGGCGAAAGTCCGTCAGCGGTATTGTCACCGCCCTCGTAATCCACATAGTACGTCGTCGCGGCCCGGGACACTCCTGCAGGACACCACAACGCCAGGGCAGCGGCTACAAAGGCAAAAAGACACAACACAATCCCCTTCTGCGTACGGACTCGCCCGGCATCCATGGCACTCATCGAAACACCTCCTGTATGTTAAGGCACTTATTTCACGCCTTCGCGGTGGCGCAGACGTGGCAAGAAGCAAACGCCCTCCTCTAATCCTGCTGCACGGCATCAGCGGAGTCCGGCCAGACCGGAGGATAGTCAGAACGGTACTCTTCCCACATCGCAATACCCAGAGACGTTGGAGCATTGGGACCGCCGGGCATATCCCTGTCGCCGGCCGGATCACTGTATGATGGATCATCAAGCGCCACCCGCATAAACCGGTCGCAGTAATCCAGGAAGGCACGCCGTACCACATCATCGGCGCACCCCATGATATGCATCGCAAGGGCGGTGTCGACGGATGAAGTGTTGTTCGTCCGATACGTTGCACCCCAATGGGCATTGTTCCTCCTGCGGTCGGTTTCCATACGGATGCCCCATTCCGGCAGCCCGATCATCTCCTCTGTATATTCCAGCGTCGCACTTCGGGTGTCGGGATTCCAGCTTTCGCTGTGGGAGATATCGACATCTTCCTGCGTGACATAATCATATTGGCTGTTTTCATCGCCCAGACCGGAATACGTCTCGGCATCGACATATTTGTAAATGTCCCCGTCGTTCAGCATCTTGCCTGCAAAAAGAATAGCGGGCAGATGCCCCTGGAAATGACCCCCATCAGGTCCCCACCTGGCGCCCTGTTCGGCGGCGGCGTAGGTATCCAGCCCGATCTGCACCAGGGCAATCACCAGATCTTCTATCTCCTCCCGGGGATAATCCAGAAGCACGTGGAGCAACCGGGTGGTGTATGTACGGGACACATCACGCCCATATATCGTTCTGCCCCCCGGCCTGTGACCCCAGAGCTGGCGTGTCCATGACGTGCTGTGGATCCCCCACCAGAACCCTTCCACGGCGCTCATCAGATCGGACGGGTCACTCAAACGGTCCTGCACCGGGGAGCGGCTCCTTTGCACGCTCTCCAGCCAATCCCAATCAAGGTCATCGGTTGTCCATCCCGGTGCGGTGGGTTCGCCGATAAGATATGACGGGCGGAACGCATTCTCCGGCGGCGCCTCCGCCAGAACCGTCAGAATCGCTGCTCCGGCCAGATGGGGCCGTTCTCCGGGGACGTCTTTGCTTTTCCCGGAAATCACGACCTCGTCCGCCGGCACCGAAAGCGGGTTCTCTGCACTGATCCGGGAATCATTCGGGAATCCCATGTTCCTGTCGTGGTCGTAGCCGCCGCGGGAGTTCCCGGAATCAAGAGCCTGGGTCGCGGTCCGATCAAGCCGGAACATGCACCCGTTCCTGTACCAGTCCTCGTCGGGATCATACTCGGGTAAAGGATCGATATGGATAATGTCGACCGGCCCCACAACCCACCAGTCGCCATTGGCAAAGCGGCCGTGGTGGTATTTCCCCTCCTCCGGCTCCGTTGACAGCTCCCTGCCGAACGTCCACGTGATGCCGAATTGGGTGATGCTGTTCTTGGTAGCGCCCGTCTCGGCGCGCCGCAGCAGCAGGCGGCCCGATTCCACCGGCCCCTCCCGCCCGCTATCGTGCACCACCGCATGGTAGACGCCGAAATCGTCCGCGCCCACCGCATCTATAACGAACGAGGCATCCTCCGCCC
>PUMZ01000063.1 GCA_003551565.1 Candidatus Brocadiaceae bacterium
GCTATATGCCCGTGCTGCTGGCGGCCTAAAAGGTTCCCGGCCCCGCGCAGTTCCAAATCCCGCAGAGCTATATCAAAGCCCGCCCCCAAATCGCTGTAGCGGCGTATAGTGTCCAGTCTTTTACGTGCTTCGGGCGTTACGGGCCGCTTATCGGGCGTGAGGAAGTAGGCGTAAGCCTTGTGGATATAGCGTCCGACCCGCCCGCGCAACTGGTGCATCTAGGCGAGTCCCAGCAAGTCGGCGCGGTCGATGATCAGTGTGTTGGCGTTCGGTATATCCAATCCGTTTTCAATGATGGTGGTGCTGACCAGCACGTCAACATCTCCGTTGCAGAAGGTTTCCATCGCTTCGGCGAGTTCATTCTCGGGCATCCGGCCGTGTCCGATGACGACATCGGCTTCAGGCACCAGTTGTCTGACTTTTTCGGCCACCGAATGGATGCTGTGCACGCGGTTATGGACGTAAAAGACCTGGCCTTCGCGGTTCAGTTCACGTATGATAGCGTTGCGTACGACCTGAGGGTCGAATTTCTCGACATGCGTTTCAATGGCCTGTCTTGCCAGGGGCGGGGTTTGGAGAGCTGAGATATCCCTCAGACCCATCATAGCCATGTGGAGGGTGCGGGGGATGGGGGTGGCGGTGAGCGTGAGTATGTCGACAAACGTGCGCATGCGCTTGAACTTTTCCTTGTGTTTTACGCCGAAGCGCTGCTCCTCGTCGATGACCAGCAGCCCCAGGTCGCTGAACTGCACATCTTTTTGCAGCAGGCGATGCGTTCCGATAACGATATCGACTTTCCCTTCGCTCATGTCATGCAGTATCTCTTTTGTATGGGCTTTTGATACGAATCGGCTGAGCATTTCTACCCTGACGGGATAGTCGGCGGTTCTCTCTTTAAAAGTGCGCAGGTGCTGCTGGGCGAGGACGGTAGTTGGGGTCACAATAGCGGCCTGGCGTCCGCCCATAACGCATTTGAACGCGGCGCGCATCGCGACTTCCGTTTTTCCGTAGCCGACATCCCCGCAGACCAGCCTATCCATGGGGCGTTCGGCCTGCATATCGGATTTAGCGGATTCGATCGCGGCGAGCTGATCATCCGTTTCTTCATACGGGAATTCGGCTTCGAACTGTTTATGCCAGGTGTCGTCTTCGGGGTGCTGAATGCCTTTCTGTTTATTGCGCACGGCCTGGATTCTCAGCAGTTCGGCGGCGAGGTCTTCAGCGGCTTTTTCGGCTTTTTTTCGGGCGTTTTTCCAAGCTTTTCCGTAAACTTTGCTCAATTTAGGGGCTTTGCCGCGGATACCTATATACTTATGCACCAGTTCAAGGCGGTCGGAGGGCACGTATATACGCATATCGTCGGCGAACTCCACGACCAGGTGTTCGCGTTTACGCCCTCTGTTGTCCAGCAGTTCCATCCCTAAGAATTTACCGATCCCGTGCTGTATATGTACGACATAATCGCCCGGAGCGAGTTCGTCGGCGGAAGCGAGAGGCTGGGCCTGCTCGTCATGGCGCAGGAGGCGTCTTTGTCGGTAGCGGCCAAACAGCCGGTGGTGGGGGAGCAGTGCCAGTTTTTTATCGCGGAAGATGATCCCGTGGTTCAAGCGTGTTTTGACGTAGCTGAGCTTATCCGATACGTGTACCTTATCCTCTTTCAGGAGTTCATCAAGTCTTTGCTGTTCGGCGTCATGCTCACACAGGACAAACGTTTCGCAGGTGGAGGCGATGCGTTCGAGTTCGTCGGTCATAGTGTGGATATCGACGCCGAAGACATCTCTTTGTGTGCAGTTAAGTTGAATGGCATCCTGGGTGTCAGCGTTTGGGTCGATGAACTCAATTTTAGTAAAATTTTGAAGTTGTTCCTTTATTTCATCCGGGGTGAAAAAAGCGCCTGCATGTCGTTCGACGCCAGCCAGTTCTTCGCCTCTGAGGTAGGTATCTTCGGGTTCGATGACGAAAACGGGCGAGCCGGCGTGGAAATAATCGAGCAGGCTGGATTTTTTAAGATCGCCCGGAGGGTCTTCTGAAACGGGAGCCGCCAGAATCCGGCACTGATCAATTTTTGACATGGAGCGTTGTGTTTTCAGGTCGAAAGTGCGGATACTGTCAATAAAATCTCCGAAGAACTCCAGTCGATATGGGGTATCGGAGCTGAATGGGAATACATCGAGAATACCGCCGCGCAGGCTATATTCACCGGAATGGGTGATTTGGGGCATACTGATAAACCCTGCATCGACGAGCCACTCAACGACGGCGTGCGGCGGGTATTCTTCTCCTTTGTTTAAGGTTAAGGAACGTGACTGCAATGTTTGCGGGTTGGGAACCGCCTGCAGGACGGCGTTAATGCTGGTGCAGACTATTTTGGTGTCCGCGCGTGGCTCGAACCATTCGACAGTTGATTCGGGGTCGGGTGTGCCGAACAGCAGGTGTTGGAGGACTTTCATTCGGGAACGCAGCAGTGGTGAGTCGGGGGAGGGATGAGCGGAGCCCTCCCGGGTGTTCAGTTCTGAACCTTCTACGGCAGGGAAGCGGCATGCCATATCGGTGCTGAAAACGGCTGCATCCTCGGTTACTTCTTCGGCGTATTGGATTCCCGGGCATATAATGAGCGCGGGTGAATGTTGATCGGGCATACAGGCTGCGGCAATAACAGCGGCGGCGCTGCCCACGGGGCCTTTCAGTAGAGTATCGACGCCGTCGGATATCTTATTTTTGAGCAGATCAACTTCCGGGAGGGAAGTGATTTTTTGACGGAGAAAATTCATAA
>PUMZ01000154.1 GCA_003551565.1 Candidatus Brocadiaceae bacterium
ACCTGTTCCCACGGGAGCAGCATGGTCAAATACGCAGGTTGCTGGCCATGAACCTGAAAGGCATCATTTCACAACGTCTGGTACCCTCCTTTCACAGCGATATCTCCCGCGTGCCGGCCATCGAGCTGATGTGGATGAATGCTCCCCTGCAAAAGGCCATAGAAGAGGGGGAAGATGGAAAGATCGGAGACCTGATCAAGACCGGCGAGGAAGAGGGGATGCAGACCTGGACAACCTCGCTGGTCAACCTGATACGCGCCGATCTGGTTGAAAAAAGCGTGGCCAGGGAATATGCTCCCAATGCACAAGTTCTGGAGTCGGCCCTGAAAGGTATATCTTTCTGAGAACGTTCATTTCATTTATTCCGTTTGCCACAGACTATGAAAACCAACATCCGATATGCGAGAACGCATCTGCGGGGTTTCCGGTTTGCCTTCCTCACCGCCTTCTCCGCACCGCTGTTTTGCCTGACCGCAACCGCGGAGGGGGGCGCGGGGTTGCGGCCCCCCATGGCCGGGGCCGTGATGTGGATCAATCCCATCTGGCTTATTGCGATTGTATTATCCATTTCTTTCTGGTTTTATGTTACCTCCTGGGCGGCGGACGATTCGCTGGGGATCGGTCTGAACCATCGTTTTTGGACCTCTCTTTTTCTGGCACTGGGCTGGATTGGGGCTTTGCTCGCCCTCTTCCTTCATCCTGTTTTCTTCCTGCTTCTGGTGCTGGGCGTCGGCGGAACGGGTGTCTATTACCTGCGACTGCGTAACACGCACGTGCCCTTACAATACCAGATATTCAAGTCGGTCCTCGGCACCCCCGATGTCCGGCAACATCAAAAAACCGCAGGCGACGTGAAAAAGGCCTCAGGGACCGGGCTGATCAATGATAGCGGGAAGAATATACAGTCGTATCTTGAACGTCAACCCGATCAATCGGAAGGGGTCGGCCTGCTTGTAGAAATTCTCGAACGCGCCTGCTACGGTAAAGCGTCCCGGCTGAGGATAAAACCGCAAAAGGGCGCTTATGTCGCCGAGATCCTGAAGGACGGGGTGCGAAACAGAATCGATACCATCGATCCGCAGTTGGGTGCCAAGATGGTTGCCGCGATCGTGTCGTTCTGTGGGCTTGCCGATCGTTCCAAAGCGCGCGGTGAACTGAAACTGTCCTTTCAAGAGGGGGCCGATACCCCACTGAAGGTGAAAGGCATCAAGTCGGGGAAACGGACGGGACTCGTGTTTTCAATACCCCTTCCGGGCTCCCGGATGTATAAGAAAGAATTGGGCGAGCTGGGGATGGAGGAGGATATCATCAAGAAGTTGAAAGAGTTCGCAGGTACACCGGGCTCATCCATAATACTTTCCGGCCCGAAGAACTCCGGTCGCACGGCAACGTTCTACGGCGCCATATCGCTTATCGACATCTTCATGAATGACGTTGTTACGTTTGAGAAGCATATCCGGGCAACATTGGATCAGGTCAAGCAGGTGGAAGTTGATCTCGGATCAGCCGGAGACTTCGAACAACTTCTGCCCGCCATATTGCGGGAAGAACCGCATGTCCTGGCGGCAAATGGGCTTTCCAACAACAAGGTCGCCGCCAGGCTCTTTGAATATGCAGCGGACGGCGGCAGTATGATCGCCACCCTGGAAGGGCCTGACGCTGCGCAGGCGCTGACCCTTTTGGCCGGAAAAGTGCCCCCCGAGCTGCTGAAAAAGAGCCTGAAGCTTATGACTGGCCAGCGTTTGCTGCGCCGCCTTTGCCTTGAATGCCGGGAAGAGGTCACGCCCAGCCCGAAAACGCTTTCAAAGTTGCAAATCGACCCCGAAAATCCCGGCCATTGGTTCCGGGCCGTGGGATGCGGAGAATGCCTCGGAATCGGCTACGACGGCCTCATAGGAATTTTTGAAATGCTGGTCGTCAATGACAGTGTCGGGAACCTTCTCCTCTCCGGAAATGTAACACCGGACGCCATAAAAAAAGCCGCGGGACCGGAGGCATACAGGACGTTGTACAGGGATGCGGTCAGCAAAGTTCAAAAGGGCTATACCACCATGGAAGAGGCCAAACGCGTGTTGAACCGTTAGGTTCATCAAATCATCAGTCAGGGAGGGAGAAAAATGTCTGAAAAAAGGTTTCTTTTTGTCGATGGTGCAGACTTCCCGGACGAAAACTGGCGGACCGCTTCGCCGGCGGAGACGGGCATGGATCCGGAGTCGGTGGAAGAAGCCGTCGGCTACGTAAGCGATATTTCGGGCGAAACCGGCGCTGAGGAAATGGTGATTGTTTACAGAGGCGCGGTGGTGTGGAAGGGTGCGCAGGCGCGCAGGCGCCACCTCGTCTACTCCTGCACGAAATCGTTTCTGAGCACCTGCCTCGGTCTGCTCTGGGACGATGGAAGGCTTTCTCCCGATATGCCGGCCCGGGAAGTGTTTCCCGCTCTGGAGGAGGATTATCCGGAAGTGACGCTCGAGCATCTGGGCACCCTTACCAGCGGCTACGCGATGAAGGACTCAGACCTGGAGCCGGGCGCTCCCCTGTTCCCACCCGGCACGGCCTTTCACTACTCCCGCGAGCAGTCCAACCTGCTGGCCGCCATACTCACACGCCTGGCCGAACAGCCTCTGCAAGAGCTGTTTTCCGAACGGATAGGCAGCCCGATAGGGATAGATCCCGGTGAGATGGACTGGAAAGTTTTCACGCGGGACCGTGGCCTGGAAGTCAACGGCGGTTCAGGCTCTCCCGACGGCAGCGTGCATATCACACCGC
>PUMZ01000097.1 GCA_003551565.1 Candidatus Brocadiaceae bacterium
CAGCTTGGTAGAGCACTGCCTTCGGGAGGCAGGGGTCGAAGGTTCGAATCCTTTCACTCCGACCAAATACCCAAGATAAAACAGCGACTTAGGATGAAATCCGGGTCGCTTTTTTCTTGTCCGGTCACCGACACCGTGTCCGTGTGACCAATTTGTGACCTTTAACGGAAGGTAGAAAGAAGCGGCTGCGCCCGAACCAGCCTGTCAATCCGGCCAGCACCGCTTGTCCAGTCTCCCGGGCCCCGGCCCAGCCCGCTGCGCCGCAGACCGTCGCCCCTTGATTGCAGTGCCGGCGTGCTGAATCGTCTGCGGATGCGCCGGAATGCTGAACCATCTTCGTCGTCCCCACACCGGGAAGCGCTCGCCGGCCTGGTCGAACGGGTCTCCTTTCACAACCCGGACAACTGCTTCTGTGTACTGCGCGTGAAGGCACGCGGGCACCGGGATCTCGTGACCACCGTCGGTCATGCCGCGAGCATCTTTGCAGGCGCATGGGTGAACGATCACATACGCGGCCGGCGACTGGTGGTGTTGGTCGGGCAACGCAAGGCGATCGCGATCGCAGTGCGCAACGTATCGGGCCGCCGTTACTCGGCTTCATGCCAGGGCTCGCCCCGTAACCGTGAGATTCCTTTGCCATCGGAGAAATTCGACAGGCGTACTGCCGACCCGGCGAGTGCGTTTACGCCCGGAACCTCGGCGGCCAGTTCGATGCCGTTCAGCGGGACGCTCCTGCTCTCGAGCGCCAGCTTAACGCCGCTTCCCTTTAGAAGAGCCCCACTTTCTGCGAACAGTCGTTCTCCCATTCGCTCGAGGGTCCCGGTATCGCTTGGGGTTCACCCTGCTTGAGACACGACCGTCCGGCATGGTTCATGAAGATCCGTTACTCGTAAGGCAAGTGCGACCCGCGCGCAGGTCCGTTCCCGGGCGAAGCTGATAGGCGTGCCTGAACCCGGTGCCCGGATTGCCAGTATCCCGCAGCGAGGACAACCATGACCGACAGGGCATTGCTGACGCTCGAGGATCACGTGGTCGCTGCGAAGTACCTCTCGTACGTATTCGACGCGACCGGTGATTGTTCCGGGGTTTGCGTGGAAGCGGAGAACGGGGCGTCCGAGTTCTACGTGATCGAGGGCGATCCCACCTTCGCCGACTACTACGGGATCGCCCTTGCCGACGACGCTACCTACGACGAGAAGCGGCAGGCAACCCTCGCTGCGACAGGGCGGGTCTCTGAAGATTCGCCTGGCTGGAAACGGATGCGCAGGGAGACATTGTTCCGGGTACTGATACCGACGAGCGCATTACCCGGTGGCCGCATCAGCCGCTGAAGGAATCCGGACGGGAACAGGACATGGATCTCTACCTCGCCCACGCCAGCCGAGTTTCGACCCAGTACACGCCTGGATTCGTGATCTGGGGCGCGCTTACACCGGATGAGCGCGAGGCGTTGCAGATGAGAGTGTCGGATCTTGGCGGGTCCGCGTCGTCGGTGCCGTGCGTGTCGACACAAGCGTCGATCCAGGAGATGAACATGGCGCTGATGCGCCATGGTCTGCCGTTCGTGTTCGTGGATGGGTCCGAGGAAAGGTGATCGAAACGCTTCCCGTCTAACTCCGATTACGGATACCAAAATGGGCAGTAGCGACAGTCGCGTTCATACCTCCGTGCTCTACTACCGGATCAGCGAATACGGCAATGCCGTCGTGATCGCGCGTGAATCTGCCGCACTCCGGGTCGACGCCATCAGGCAGGCCATCAAGAAGGCCAAGACCTAGGGTGATTTTCGGGCCATGCTGCCGGCGGGAGAGTGGGATTCCATCCCGTACCCCCTGGATCTGGATGAGGATCCAGACGAGGACAGCGAGGACTCGTTCGCAGACGATCTCCCGTTCAATGCGGAGCACTTCCCTGGATTTTCTGACGGCCATTACCCTGACTGTCTCATGCAGAGAATGCTAGACATACTCCCGGAGGAGATCCTAGACAGCCGAGATCAGCCCGTCGATCCACAGCGGCAGCGTTTGCTTCATCGAGGAAGGCAATACTCGCAAACGTCCGGCGCGAGCTCGAAGATCGCGGCTTCATCATGAAGGACGGTTCCCACCTTGATTATCACTGAGAACCGCCCATTGAGAAGAATGTGCGGCGGCCGTCGGCGGTCATGTCTACGGCCCTCTGGGACATGGGCGAACGTGACCTGCTGCTGTCCACGTGAGTCGTAGTCCCTTCTTCAGCAGGAAAGTCGTTCTGACAACAAACCGTATTCCGTTTGGCGGACATCGGTGACTCTTAATCCCTTCTTCACCAAGGATGTCGTTCTGACATGCACGGCTTAACTTTCACCCGGGAAGAACCGTCTTAATCCCTTCTTCATCAGGGCAGCCGTTCCGACTGCATGCAAACCTTTTCCTTCAAGTCAACGGCTTGAAAAGGGGGTTGCGGAAAATCCCGGGGATCGACGAGCGATCTCACAAAGGGCCTCTTTGCAGTCGTTTGTTGATCCAATCCAAGCCTAATCTGACCGCCCGTGCAGCAGATCGTTGGCAGCGAAGCCGGCGGGCGACTCGATCCAGAACCCGGACGGAAGCCCTCCGCGTCCGAACATGTGGAGTTCCGGTAGATTTCGGTACGGGAAAGCCCGACGTCATCGTCGCGCGATGGACAAAATCCTCAATGCCCTTCCTCCGGCGCCTAAACGACCCAACGAAAGTGGCGGCATCACCCGCGCTTTGCGAGGTGCCATCAGAA
>PUMZ01000018.1 GCA_003551565.1 Candidatus Brocadiaceae bacterium
ACCCTCGCCCTGAGGGGGATGAGCTGCGCAAGCAGCGCCTCAAATATTGAGAAAGCCCTGCAAAAGACGCCGGGCGTGGTATCCGCTTCGGTCAACTTCCCCGCCAAACAGGCGCGCGTCGAGTATGACCCGGATACCGCCTCAGAAGCAGATCTCGTAAAGGCCGTGGAAAAATCAGGATACGAGGCACAGCCGGAGAAAGATAAGGACACCGACGCAGCATCCTGCACGCTGTCGCTGTCCGGCATGTCCTGCGCAAGCTGCGCAAATAACATCGAGAAGGCCCTGAGCAAGACGCCGGGGGTCCAGTCGGCCTCCGTCAATTTCCCCGCCGAACGGGCGAGTGTCAGCTACGACCCCTCCGCCGTTTCCGCAGCCGACCTCGTCGAGACCGTGGGCGATGCAGGATACGGAGCGGAAGTTTTGTCCGATGAAGAACCCGCAGAAGAAGGTGAACAGCAGGACGCCGAACTGGCGGCCTCGCGACGCAAAATGATCGTTGCATGGTCCATCACACTCCCCATGATGGCCGTTATGGCAGCTCACATGTTCTTTGCCGTATCCGTGCCCGCCTACCACATCCTCATGCTGGTGCTTGCACTGGGCGTCATAACACTGTCGGGAAAGGAAACGTTTACCAGCGCCACAAAAAGCCTGATCCATCTCGCGCCCAACATGGACGCGCTGATCGCGCTGGGCACGGCCGCAGCCTTTATTACCGGCCCACTCGCCGCCCTGGGACTCGGCATCGACAACTACTCGGGGGTGGCCGCCATGATCCTCGCATTCCATCTGGCGGGCAGGTATATCGAGGCCATGGCCAGGGGGCGCGCAAGCAGGGCCATCCGGGAGCTTATGGAGATGGGCGCTAAAAGCGCACGTGTTCTGCGGGACGGAGAAGAAGTGGAGGTTCCCATTGGTGAGGTGAAAGAGGGGGATCTGATGGTGGTCAGACCGGGGGAAAAGATACCCGCCGACGGCGTGGTGACCGAAGGGCGCAGCTCAGTGGATGAGTCGATGGCCACCGGGGAATCCATCCCTGCCCTACGCGGAGAGGGAGATGAAGTTATAGGCGCCACCGTGAATCAGGACGGAATACTCAAAGTCGAGGCCACGAAGGTGGGCAAGGACTCTTTTCTCGCGCAGGTGGTGGAACTGGTGCACGAGGCCCAGGCGACCAAAGTGCCGGTGCAGGCTTTTGCCGACCGCGTAACCAGCTATTTCGTGCCTGCGGTGATCTCCATCTCCATTATCACATTCATCATGTGGGTGCTCTTACCGGCCCAGTTTCAATCGGTGGCCGCATGGGCGAGCGGGTTCCTGCCCTGGGTCGATCCGGAGCTCGGGCGCTTCTCATTGGCGGTTTTCGCCGCTGTGGCGGTGATGGTCATCGCCTGCCCCTGCGCCCTGGGGCTGGCCACACCGACCGCCCTCATGGCCGGGAGCGGGCGAGGAGCGCAGAACGGCATACTGATCCGCTCCGGGGAGGCCATCGAACTGATGAAAGAGGTCGGAACGATCGTCTTCGACAAAACCGGCACGCTCACCCGCGGAGAGCCGGTCGTGACCGACCTCGTGCCGCTCGGTGACGCCGGCGAACATGACCTGCTCTACTGGGCCGCGGCGCTGGAGAACAACTCCGAACATCCCCTTGCCCGCGCGGTTGTAGCAAAAACCGAAGAAGAAGGCATCGCGATGGGAGAGAGCTCCGATTTCCGTGCGAAGACCGGACGCGGGATCACCGGCAGCGTCGATGGCCGGCATATCGCGGTGGGAACGCGCGGTCTGATGGAGGAAGAGGGAATTGATTACTCCGCCGCGGAAGAGGCCGTCAGGCGGATGGAAGAAAACGCCAGAACCACCATGCTCGTGGCTGTGGACGGGGAGATCGTCGGTGCGCTCGGGCTGGCCGACACCCTCAAACCCGGCTCAGTGGACGCGGTGAACGAACTGAGGGAGATGGGATTTGAGATGGTGATGATAAGCGGAGACAACATGCGAACCGCCAGCGCAATAGCTAAGGAGGCAGGCATCGAGGGCGTTCTGGCGGAGGTGATGCCGGACGGAAAGGCGGAGGAGATAAAGCGCCTGCAGTCCGAGACCGGCCCGGTGGCGATGGTCGGCGACGGCATCAACGATGCCCCCGCGCTGGCGCAGGCCGACGTCGGCATAGCGCTGGGCACCGGCACGGACGTGGCGATTGAAAGCGGGGATATTACGCTCGTGCGCGGCGAGCTCGGAGCCGTGGTCAGTGCGGTTAAACTGAGCCGGGCGACATTCCGCAAAATCAAGCAGAACCTTTTCTGGGCGTTTTTCTACAACGTGCTGGCCATCCCGACCGCCATGCTCGGCCTCCTGCACCCGGTCATGGCGCCTATCGCCATGGCGCTCAGCTCCATAACGGTGGTCTCGAACTCGATCAGGCTGCAGTGGGAAGATATACGGGCTGCGTGATCTGGCGTTGTCGTCCATTCATTCTTTTTCAGCTCCGTTTGAGAAAGAATTATGCGTTCGATTCCCGCCGCACATGCACCACTTCGAAGCACGTGAAATAAACGGGTTTTAACGGCCTTCGAAAAGGAACAATTAGATATTGGAAGAAACATGAAAATCGCCATCGCATCAGATCATGCCGGATACCGGCTCAAGTGCATTATAACAAAACACCTGAACACACACGGTTACAAGGTGATCGACTACGGAACAAATTCCGAGGAACCGGTTGATTACCCCGACTTTATTC
>PUMZ01000249.1 GCA_003551565.1 Candidatus Brocadiaceae bacterium
TCACATATCCTGATCTCCGAGAAAAAGCCATGAGACCTTTTTTTGCTTTTTCGGGTCTTATCCAGAAAGAGCGCCCATATCCAATGAACCCCGTCGGCTCACAATTAATCGGTATCGATATCGCTATCGGGATCGGGATCGTTCTTTGTGCTTTCCCGGTTTCTTCAAAAGCATATGCCGCATAATCGATAGCAAGCCGATATACATCGAGTTTTTCCAGCCCCAGGCTATTTTTATTCGATCCCGATAGCGATCCCGATCCCGATAGCGACTTCGGTTATTGCTGCATAAACCAGATTAGAACGCCTGCCTGCTGCAGGCAGGTTGTTCTCTGAGGACTTACGAAAGATCAGCCATTCGATAATGCAGCCGCAGGTGGGTCTGTGGGAAAATCGTATCAGTTTCATTGAGCAGCCTCAATAAATGCTCAGCTGCACGGTCAGAACGCGGATTATTCATCCTGTGAACTTGCACCACCAAACGGCCGGAACTGGCATCGGGGATAATATCCACCTCGGTGCTTATCAGCTTGCGAATCAACGGACGGGCATCGGAATCTTTCTTCAGAAATTTTTTAATCTGCATTGCCATCGCTGTCTCGCTGCGATAAGCTATCATTTTTATTGTATCTACAAACATCTTCTTCTTCGGATCCAGCATCTTTATCTGATGCTGCTCGGGGAGCTGAGATAATTCTACATGTTTGGGATGTTGTTTGCGCTCCTGTTTTAAGTTTTTGATCTCCAGCGACATCTGATCTATTATCTCAAGTAATTCCCCTTTCTCCCGCATGTATTTTTCTATTTCGCCGCTTTGTTGCCGGTAATCTATCTCGATATCTCCCAACTCAGCCTTCTTCCTGGCCAGCTTTCCATTTTCCGAGCGTATTTTCTTGTCGAGGTGTTTCCACCGGGGGTTTATCACCCTTTTTGTCTCGGGAAACTCTCCAAGAGTGTAGCTTGTAAGCGCATCTATGTTATAGTGTTGTTTCATATAACTAAAAAAGTTTTCCTGAGACCATCGGCTGAACATATAAATAGCAATTTGCCTGGCCGGCAGACTGTAGGCGGTGCTTATGACGCTGGTCTGGTGCCCGCTTTCCGTTAGTTTCCTTACCTCTCTCACCCATATTTGCTCTCCTTTTTTGTTTCCGATCTGCACACCTCTTTCGGCAAGTTTCATTTTAATCGTCTCTCCGTTGGGCATCTCGCAGTCGAACTCTTTGAA
Source organism: Candidatus Brocadiaceae bacterium (assembly GCA_003551565.1). Classification (GTDB taxonomy): domain Bacteria; phylum Planctomycetota; class Brocadiia; order SM23-32; family SM23-32; genus PUMZ01. Next base: position 1,228 of record PUMZ01000249.1, read on the forward strand.
CTCACTTTCCGGCCAGTCCGCAGTGCAATATTTGCGATAGGTTATACAGGCGATACGATGCTTATCCCACATCTGCCTGAAGAAACCGGGACTATAGCCCTCGCGATCGAAAACCAGAATGAACCTGTGCAACAAGGGCTTTTCCTTAAGTAATTGCGCTGAAGGCTGCCGTGGGACATCCTTCAGCAGCTTTGGCACTATATCTGATCTCAGTGCTTCCAGAAGCCCTCTATCTATCTGGCGGCTGACTACGAAAAAGGGCTGCCCAAGCATATCGTTTACCCAGTAGTCCGTTATTCCACGCAGGCAAAGCCGTCGGGTGGATATGTAGCGGCGAGGCAGAGGAGTTTGAGAGCCGTGATAGACCTTCACATGTCCGTCAACGTAAAGCACACCGGAAAGCTCTTTGTTCTGATGCATCCAGGACTCCGATAGCTCCATGCGCCAGTCCTCTATGGCCTGTCGGTCGGTGCAGATGAAGCTGAGCTTCTCGCGCAGGGTTCTGACCTCGGGCACTCTGTCAAGTCCCATCAGCTTGCCCAGTTCACCACATGAGTGGTATCGCAGCTGTTCGCTGCTTTTTATTCTGCAAAGCCACATGTAAGCCATCAGCAGCACAACATGGATGAGGGCGTAATATCCTTTTTGCAACCGAAAATGCTTTTTCACCGAGTCAAAAAGACCGTTGGCAACCAGCGCAGGAACGGTACATAAAAGACCTCCAAAGCTTACATCGCGGCAAGATTCGAATTTAGTGGCAGCGCAGGCTATCTCCCCGGTGGCGGCGGCAACTCTCTCCGCTTCACGAGTGCAGCCAACTCCCATTTCCGCTTTTGCATCAGTGGCGCTTCGTTGCGATTTAGTGGAACCGTTTGAAGCTATTTTGTCCGTCTCATGGAGCCTGCCATCATTTATGGCCTTCTTTAATGTGTCGTATTTCAACTCCAGATGATCAGAGACTTCCCTGCGGCTTTTTCCGTTGTCGAGAAGTTTTTGGGCCCGTGTCAAAACATCCGGGGTTAATACACTTGCCCCTCTGACATTTGGTGGTTCATAAAATGCTGCTACTCCACCTCCTTGATATTTTTTAACGGCTCTACCAACCAGTGACTTAGAAACATTAAAAGCCTTTATTATGTCCACCTTCCTGCATTGTCCGCTACATATGAGCTGACTGGTGTACATTTTGAACGAACGCAAATCGTCAGAGTCATGCTCAAAAACAGGCCCGATACCGCTGAAATATGTCCATATCGTTTTTTCGCCCTCCGTTCGTTTGACAACGCTGAGCATTCGGTTGATAATTAAACCATCGGCCGGTACTATTGGTAATAGAGTTTGCATGAAGATCCCCTTCTGAATTTATTGGGGAATAAATGACACACGACATACGGAAGGGTATCTTCTTATTTTCTCACCTGTGAAGTCAAGTGCGCCGCAAAAAAAGGGCGTTAATGGCTTTTTCGAAAAACGTTAAGGTGGTTTAAACAATATAACCACCTCAGGAACTCTGAA
>PUMZ01000291.1 GCA_003551565.1 Candidatus Brocadiaceae bacterium
CCAGTTCGGCGTATCCCGGCTGTGGTCCGAACGTCACGTAAGCGACCAGAAATGTGTCCTCGCTCTTGATAACCATCGGGCCGCGTTCGTAGCGTATATCGGCCACCTCTTCGAGCGGTATCTGTTCGCTTCCGCCCATCGAGGGCAGCAGTATGCGGCCCAGCTTTTCCAGATCGTCGCGCAGTTCGCGCTTGTAACGCACCCGCACGCCGAATCTCTCGCGCCCCTCCACCGTGCGGGTTATCTGCATGCCCCCAAGGGCCACTTCGATGATCATCTGCGCATGTTCGACGGACATGCCGTAACGCGCGAGGGCTTCGCGGTCCAGATCGATCATCACGTAAGGCTTTCCGACCACCCTGTCGGCGCGCACAGTGGCCGGCTGCACGGTGGGCACATCCCTGAGCTGTCCTTCGATGTCGATGGCCACCCGTTCGAGCGATTCCAGGTCGGGCCCGTAGACCTTCACGCCCATCGGCGCGCGCATGCCGGTCTGGAGCATGACCAGCCGGGTCTCTATAGGCTGGAGTTTGGGGGCGGAGGTGGTGCCAACGATTTTGCCGACTTCCACGATTTCATCCCATATATCATCCGGCGAACGGACATGATCGCGCCACTGCCGGTAGGGCATTCCCCGCCTGTCGGGTATAAGTTCTCCGTCTTCATCTCTTATGAACTCGCCTCGCCGGCGATCGTATTTAAAATTAATCCGCCTGCCGTCATCGTCCGTTTTGTATTCGGACTTGTACAGTATTACGGTCTCGATCATCGAGATGGGCGCCGGATCAAGCGGCGATTCCGCACGGCCTATCTTGCCGGCCACTGTTTCAACTTCCGGTATCTTCGAGAAGGCAACGTCCTGTCTGGCCATGACATCGATGGCCTCGCCGATCGAGGCATGCGGCGCGGTGGTGGGCATCCACAGGAATGAACCTTCGTCCAGAGCCGGCATGAACTCACGGCCTAGACCGGGAAAACGTTCCTGAGCCTCCATCCACAGCGTGGTATGCCTGACGTTCGACTCTTCGATTCCGGCCGGGTCAAGCGCCTTCGGGACGAAGGAAAACATCCGGTCAAAACCCTGCCAGGCAACAAAACCCAACAATATAATGGCGGCTGGAAATGAAAGAAAAGCGGCTTTATGTTCCAGGCACCACCCCAACAGGAAGGGATAGAAACGCCTGATCAGCTCGAAGATGCCGAGCAGCCCACCTATGGTGAGCAGCAAAAAAATGATGTTGGCGTGAATGCCCGGCTCCGGCCCCAGCGGTTCCCAGTAGCGCGCAAGGATGATCAGCATAAATGCCGCGGCTATCACGAGCGGGCCCCACTTAACCATCGTTGCGGCCCACCCTCTCAGGTAATCTCTGCCCAGCCAGCAGCAGGAAGCCAGGAATAGCGTGGGCCCGGCGATAAACATTCCCGTTACCAGTGTGAGGAGCAGGCCGGATGCGGCAAGACCGCCCAGAAATATATGCTTCACAGTCTTTGATTTAAACTTTTGCGTGAACACGATGTAAGCGGCCACGGGCATGACCGTCAGGGCAATAAGGATGGAGGCGACAAGCATGCTGGTAAACGTGAACGCGAGGGGCCGGAAAAGCCTGCCCTCCGAGCCGGTCATGGTAAAAACCGCCATGAAGCTGATCACCGTGGTGGAGACTGCCGTCAGCACGGCGCTTCCCACCTCAGAAGCGCCTTTCAACACGACCTTTTTTCTGTCCTCATCGGGAGAGGCTTCCTCGAGGTGCCGAAAAACGTTTTCACTCACGATAATAGACATGTCAACGATTGCGCCGATGGAGATCGCGATGCCTGAGAGCGATACGATGTTGGCGTCCACCCCGGCGAGTTTCATGATGATGAAGCATATTAGCACCGCCAGCGGCAGCACGCTGCTTACCAGAAGCGAGCTTGCCAGGTGACCCAGCAGAACGATGATCACGATGATGGTGACCAGTATCTCCTCGCTCAGCGCCGTGCCCAGCGTTCCGAGCGTCTCGTAGATTAAATCGGTGCGGTCGTAGAAGGGCACTATTTCAAGGCTGCTTACCGTGACCCACACCGGCCAATTCCCGCGCGGCGTTTCGTCCAGCCACAGGAGCCAGTCAGACTCATTAAGTTGCGCGCCCATGTATCCCTGGAATCCCTGACCGGCGGCGAATATGGCTACGTCCATGCGGCTGACCTGCGTGTAGTCTATGACCGGCTTACTCGGAAGGCCCGGTTCTATCTCGGCTATGACTTCCTTGACGTTATGGATAGCCTCCAACGGGTTGAATCCGTCCCTGACCGTCACCACGCCGCCGACAGCCTCCGATCCGTCGATATCCAGCGCGCCGCGCCTCTGCGCGGGGCCCGTCGTGACCGTCGCGACATCCTCAACGCGTATGGGAACATTTTCATTGACCCTGATGACGGTCTGCTCGATATCGCGTTCGTTTTCGATAAACCCCCGGCTGCGTATGAGGTATTCGACGCGGTTGATCTCGATGTTTCGCGCCCCGACGTCCAGATTGGAACGTCTGACGGCATGGGCGACATCCGAAACGTCCACGCCGTGTGCGCGCATGGCGTCGGGGTCGATATCGACCTGATATTCCTTCTGGAACCCTCCCACGCTGGCAACTTCCGAGATTCCGCGAGCGCCCCACAGGTAGTAGCGCACGTACCAGTCCTGCAGCGTCCTTAGTTCGTCCAGGTCCCACCCGCCGACAGGGTTTCCGTCGGGGTC
>PUMZ01000177.1 GCA_003551565.1 Candidatus Brocadiaceae bacterium
CGTATCGCCCAGCTTCCGGCCTGTCGCATCCTCAAGCCTTCTGATATGTTCTTCGACCTCTTCTTCCAGACCTTCCGGCCAGCCACCGACCTCCTGGTATTCCTGACATGTCTCGGTCGTGAGCGTGAAACCGGGGGGGACAGGCAGCCCCACATTGGACATCTCGGCGAGGTTGGCCCCTTTCCCGCCCAACAGCCATTTCAGATCAGTGCGTCCTTCCGCATCGCCCTGCTTGAAAAAATACACGCGCTTCTTTGCCTTTCTTTTGCTCATAAAAACATTCTCCTCGCTCGCTGAGTAATTTTGCTATCGTCCGGATATCCCGATCGACTGGCCTCAACCACACCGCAAATGCCGTTCAACGGCCGCACGCCGGTTATCGGCCCAACCCGGCTCCGGGAAATCAGATGGAAAACAGTGATATTCCGGAGGCATACAGCTTACAACAAAAAGGATAATCATTCAAATGCACTGTGCTGTGTCCCATGATTTTTTCGATACCGGCATGGGAAAAACCGTTTTTTTTTGACAGATGCGGAATAACCCCCGAAGCGGTGCCATTCCGTTCCGGGCCGGATTTGACATCTTCGCGGGGGAACGCTATAGTAATGCGGTAGTCTTTTCCCGTTGCTTTTAACCGAAACTATTGGCCCATCGGAAATGAACATCAGACCATCAAAGCGCGTTCGATCGATCGGAAGCTATGCGTTTGCCGAAGTGGATCGGCAGGTGACCAAATTGCGTGAGCGGGGAATAGAGCCCGTGGACTTCGGTGTCGGCGACCCGACCATACCACCGCCCCCCGCCGTGCGGGAAGCGGTGAAGGAGGGTGTGGAACGGCACAGCACGGCCGGTTACCCCAGCTATATCGGTATGGAGCGCTACAGGCAGGCGGTCGCAGACTGGTCCGGGCGCCGCTTCAATATCGAGCTCGATCCGGAAACGGAAGTCACGTCGACAATCGGCTCCAAGGAGGCGGTGTTCCACTTTGCCGGGGCTTTTGTTGACCCCGGCGACGTCGTGATTGTCCCCACACCCGGATACCCGCCCTATACCAGAGGGACGCACTTTGCCGGGGGAAAGCCCTTTTACGTGCCGCTGCTTGAAGAGAACGGTTTCCTGATCGACTTCGATGCCATACCGGATGATGTCGCGCGGGCGGCCCCGCTGATGTGGGTGAACTACCCGAACAGTCCGACCGGAGCTTCCGCACCGGCGGAGTTTCTGGAAAGGCTGGTCGCTTTTGCCAAAAAATACGGTATCATCATCGCAAGCGACGAGGCCTACAGCGAGATATATTTTACCGCCTCACCGCCCCAATCTCTGCTCGAGATCGAACGCGACGGGGTGGTCGTCTTCCAGAGTCTCTCCAAACGCAGCGCGATGACGGGCTACAGGATCGGATGGGCGGCCGGAGACAGGCGTATAATCGATGCGTTCAAGAAGGTCAAGACCAATATCGACAGCGGGACTCCCGATTTCATCCAGGAAGCGGCCATAGCGGCTCTGGCCGATGAGGCGCACGTTGAAACCGCCCGCGTGGAATACGGCAAAAAACGCGACATGCTGGCCGGGGCGCTCTCCGAAAGCGGTCTGGAAGACTGCCGGCCGGATGCGACCATATACCTGTGGCAGAAAGTCCCCCCCGGCTACTCGAGCGTCGATTTTGCCACAAGGTTGCTCGAACCGGATATTGCGGTGGTTACGACGCCCGGCACATGGATAAGCGATGATGCGGGAGGCGGTCTCAATCCGGGAGAAGGTTTTGTCAGGTTCGCCCTGGTGCCGGATCTTGCGGACACGCAAGATGCCGCCGAAAAGATCGCCGCTGCAAATTGGTGAGGCCGGCCTGTTTTTCCGCTCCCGACACGTATGGATACAACCAGGACAAAAGATCAATGACCAAAGGGACGCACGCAAAAAAAACAGTTTTCAGCGGCATCCAGCCGACCGGTGTGGTGCATATCGGAAACTACCTCGGCGCCCTCCGCAACTGGGCGGACATGCTCGATGATTACGACTGCATCTTCTGTGTCGTTGACCTCCATGCCATGACCACCCCCTACGACCCGGCGGCGATGCCCGAAAGCGTGCGGGAGACGCTCATGGTGAACATGGCGGCAGGGCTGGATCCCGAGCGCTGCACGCTCTTCGTGCAGAGCCATGTGCGCGCCCATGCCGAGCTGACCTGGATACTGGGCACCTGCGCCTCGTACGGCGAACTCTTGCGTATGACGCAGTTCAAGGACAAGACCAGCCGCTATCCCGAAAACGTCAACTGCGGACTGTTCACGTACCCGATCCTGATGGCGGCCGATATCCTGCTGTACAAGGCAGAGGTCGTGCCGGTCGGGGAGGACCAGACGCAGCATCTTGAGTTCGCCCGCGAGGTGTGCCGCAGTTTCAACGGGAGGTTTGGCGAGACCTTTCCCGAGCCTCAACCGAAATTCGGCCCCGTCACGCGGGTGATGGGGTTGGAGAACAAGGCCAAGATGAGCAAGAGCCTGGGCAACCATATCCCGCTTCTTGCCGAACCGGAGGAGATATGGTCGCTGCTGCGTACCGCCGCCACCGACCCGGCGCGGGTCCGGCGCACCGATCCGGGCACGCCGGAGATTTGCAACATCCACACCATTCATCTGGGCTTCTCGTCCGAAGAGGATATTCTGTGGTGTGAAGAGGGCTGCCGCAGTGCAGGTATCGGGTGCGTTGATTGCAAAAAACGCCTGGCAGGGAATATGAGCGCGTCGCTTGCGCCGGTCAGGGAGAGATACAAACAATACGCCGCCGAGCCCGATTACGTCCACGATGTGATGCTGCACGGGGCAAAACAATGCGAGCAACGGGCGGAGAGGACCATGCACGAGGTGCGAAAGAAGACCGGGTGCACAACGAAATCCAATCGCTACCTCAGTCCGAAAGGAATCCAGCTTTTCAGGTCGGAAAACAGCAAACAAACACGGGAGAACTGAGCCGGGTTGGGCAAACAATCCATGATTCGGCTCCCGGGTTGATCCGCGGTTTCAGAGGCGCCTGAGGGGCGCCGGGCGGATTTGACTTCCAGATCCAGATAATGACAGGAGATGGTGATGAGTATGAAATTTCGGGAGGATTGCAGGTATTCTCTGCTGGTGCCGACCAGCATGGGCGTACGTCTGACTCCGGTGGCCAACCAGCCGATGCACAGCAGCGACAATCTTGTGATGCACGCCACCAGTGCGGAGACCAACGTGGCGAGCGTCTCATCATTTCTCGGGCTGCCGGTGAAGGTGCTGACCGCGTTTGTGAAAGGATCTCCGATTGCCCGGTATATCAAGGACGATCTGGCGCGGCGGCATATGGATTACGAGGGTGCGGACGTCGAACAGGGGGGGCCCTGGGGCTACCGCCATCAGTTCAACCTGGCCGACAGCGGCGGCGGAACCCGCGGTCCGCGCGTTTGGAACGACCGGTCGGGGGAGGTCGGGCGGAACCTCGATGTGGAGGATTTCGATCTTGACCGCATTTTCGGAGAGGAGGGCGTTCAGCTCGTCCACCTGTCGGGGCTCATCGGCGCCCTGTCGCCCCAGAGCAGCAAGTTCTGCCTGGAGATTGCCCGTGCCGCCAGGAAATATGGAACGCGTATCTCCTTCGATCTGAACTACCGTGCCTCGTTCTGGGAGGGGCGTGAGAAGGAACTCCGCGAGATTTTCACCGAGATCGCCGGCGTATCCGATATCCTTGTCGGCAACGAAGAGGATTTTCAGCTCTGCCTCGGCATCCAGGGCCCGGAGCCGGGCGGGGAAGATGTCGGCGCCAAGATCGATAGTTTCAAGGAGATGATCCGGCGGGTGCAACAGACCTTCCCCGATGCATCGGTCTTCGCCACGACGCTCAGGGAGGTCGTCAGCGTGGATTGTCACCGTTGGGGGGCGATCATGTTTGAGAACGGCAACTGGCATGTGGTCCGGCCGCGCGAGATCGGTGTGCTGGATCGCATAGGCGGCGGCGACGGCTTCGTGGGAGGCATGCTCTATGCCATCCTCAAAGGGTGGGAATCCGAACAGTGGATCCGCTTCGGCTGGGCGAGCGGGGCGCTGGCGGTGACTTTCGCCACCGATTACGGCCAGCCCGCCGATGAAGAACAGGTCTGGAGCATCTGGGAGGGCAATGCGCGCGTGAAGCGTTGAGGAGAGCGCCCATTTTCTGCTGAAATCCGCCAGGACAGAGATAATTATCTGCTGCAGCTCCATGAAACAAGCGGATTCCGGGGGGACTCATGCCCGGATGCCGGACCCTCTGCTCCCGGTGCCCGGCGCCCATCACATCGGCAGGAGAAGCTGGATGCCCGTTATCAGGGTCACGGCATAGACCGCAACCATGAAATGTTCTCCCGTTATTCTCCGGTTGAGATGCAGACCCAGCAGTGTGCCGAACGCGGCGAAGGGGAAGAGCAGCAGGGCCGTTCCGAGTCGCGGGGGGGTGAACATGTTCCGGGCGGTGAACGGAACCAGTTTGATGAGGTTCCCCATGAAAAAATACGTTACGACGGTGCCCACAAAAATGCTTTTCTCCAGCTTTTGAGGCAACATGAAGACGCTTATAATCGGGCCGGCCGAATGGGCGAGTGTGGAGGTCAGCCCGGCGGCCGTACCGACCGCCACGCCATGGGCCGGGGCCGGACGGTAGGGGGGGGCATCGTTTCTTTTGCCGGTTGCTCCCAGGAAACGCCACATCTGGACGAGGACAAACGTTACGCAGATGCCCCCGACAAGTTTGTTCAATATCACTTCACCGGTCAGGGACGTCGTGCCCACCGTCATCGCGTCGAGATCGCCGAGCAGATGGAGCACGGCCCATCCGGCGCCCACCCCGAGGAGGCATCCTCCGAGAAGCATGGAAAGCACACGCCAGTTCTGCCGGCCCCGGTAGTGGATTATGGAGAAGACATCTCCGCAGATCAGAACCGGAAGCAACACCGCCAGCATGTGCTGAGCGCTGCCGGTTGCAAGGGTCAGCAGCGGCACGGCGACGATCCCGGCGCCGGTGCCGAATCCGGCTTTTGACATGCCGATAATCATCGCGGCCACGGCCGCCGCCAGCCAGCCCGTGAGTGAGAGAGGGAGATAGGTCATTTTTTCCGCCGCATTATACGTACAATGAGCCTGCCTGTCAAAAAAGACGCCCCAAACTCAATCGGTATCTTTGTTGTAAGTTGTTTCAGGAGGGACGTCCAGGGATCAAGCTTCTTCTGATGTTCCCGGCCGGATGCCGGGTGGCAGCGAACCCGCCGGGCGGCTTGTCCGGCGTTGCAATTTTTGGTATAATCGATCTGCCCGCGGAGGACTGAACTGACGGGGTTTTTGCGGCAGCGTTTTCACCGGATTTCTGCGGAAAATGAACTTTTCCGGCTCAAAAGCTACCAATCCTACAGAAGAAGTTGCAAATAAAAAGATTCCATCAAAAGAACGATCTCAGGAGGCCCGGTATGCAAAGGGGAAGAGGGACGATGTGTCTTTTTTCGTGGTGTCTGGGAGCCGTTTTCATGTTCGTCGTCATCACCCGCGCCTCCGCCTGTCCGATACCTGTTTTCCAGTATTCACTGGAATACTGGAGTTCGGATCCGTATGACGTTGTGGTGCATTACAACGGGGAGTTTACGGACGAGCAGCAGGTGCTCGTGGATCGGTTGAGGGAAGCTGCGGGGGGGGGAAGCTCGGGGGCCAATATAAAACTCACCTGGCGGGATTACTCCGCGGCCACCATCGCTCCGGCGGCGGATCGGGACCTCCCGGGGCTTGAGGTGCGTTATCCGGGCGTCTCCGGTCTGCGCGGTACGTTATGGGAGGGTCCGCTCGAGCACGATGCGATCGAAGAAATGCTGCATTCTCCGATGCGGCAGGAAATTGCGGAGAAACTCCTTGATCGGCACGCCGGGGTCTGGATCCTTCTGGAAAGCGGCAACCCCGACGAAGACACGGAGGCGCGCAGAATCCTTGAGGAAGAATTGGCCAGGCTGGAAGAGACATTGAAGGTTCCCGATCCGTCGGAAGAATACGGAATAGATTTTGGAGAGATCTACACCGATATCCGTTTCAGTTTGTTGACTCTGGGCCGTGATGATCCCGAAGAGCAGATGTTCATCAGGATGCTGCTCGGCACGGAACAGGATCTGGAGGATTATGCGGACAGGCCCATGGTGTTCCCGATTTATGGCAGGGGTCTTATCCTCTATGCGCTGGTCGGCGATGGCATCAACCCATGGACTCTGGCCGAGGCCGGTGCGTTCCTTACCGGGCCTTGCTCGTGCCAGGTGAAAGCTTCCAACCCCGGAACGGATATATTGATGTCCTTCGACTGGAAGTCGCAGGTGGAACGGCGTTCGACCTACAACGTGCCCGATGCGCCCGCTACCGGAGGTTTTCTGGATCGTATGGATGAAGCCGAAGACCGGCTGAGGAACGAATGACAGTGGATCCTCTGCAGATCGGACGCTGTTCGCCGAATATCTACTTTGAGAAGGAGCTGATATGAAACGGGATAACATGAATATATGGGCCCTGGTCAGCAGGGAAATCCGTTACCGGAAGGCCGGGTTTGTCATCGGATTGATATGCGTTGCTGTCGCCATCGGGAGCCTTGTCGGCGCCGTGACGCTCCTGAATGCTCACGAAACCCATACCGAAACGGTGCTGGAGCAGAGGGCGCGGGAAACCGATAATCTGCTGGCCCGAAAGGAGCGGGAAACACGGGAAGAGATGGACAGGCTCGAGGACGATTATCGCAGGATCATGAGGGATATGGGGCACAATGTTCTCATACTCCACGAAGACCAGAGCCTGGCAAGACTCAGGTCGGCCGGTTATCCCGACACGACCATGCCCGAGGATTATGCCTACCGGTTGGGCGAGGGGTATATCGAGACGCTGAACCACCTGCTGCCCGTCTTGCAGGAGAGGATACCGTGGCCGGAACATGATGATCTGGAGATCATCCTGACCGGCACGCCCGGACAGGTGCCGGTGTCTCATCTGAGCCGTTTTTTGACCGAGGACGGCGAGGCTTACAGAAACCCGATCGTGGATCCCATTCCCGAAGGCGGCCTGAAAGTCGGCCATGCAGTGGCGCGCGAGCTGAATTTGAGACCGGGTGATACCGTGTCGCTGCGCGGTGAAGAGTTTAAGGTCCATGAAATACAACCGCCCCAGGGTGACCAGGAAGACATCATGGTGTGGTGCAACCTGGAGGTGGCCCAGCGGTGGCTGGAGAAGGAAGGTCGGATAAATGCCATCTTCGCCCTGGAATGCATATGCGACATCGATGCGCTGGGGCAGATCATGGACGAAGTGGAAGAGATTTTGCCGGACGTGCAGGTGCTGGAGTTCAGTTCCAGGGTCAAAGCCCGTGGCGAGGCCAGGCAGCGGGCGGAAGAGGAGGCCAGAAGATCTGTTGCCGCCGAGATTGAGCAGCGGGAGAAGATGCTGGCGGGCGAGATCGAACACAGAGAAGAGGTCCTGAACGAGCTGCACAGGCTCGCAAGTATTCTCGTGCCGGTCGTCCTGCTTGCCTCGGGACTCTGGATTTTTTTCCTGGTTCTGGGAAATGTGCGGGAACGCGAGGCCGAGATCGGAATACTGAGGGCGATCGGCGTGCGGGAATCGAAGATCATGGCGGTGTTCCTTTCCAGGGCGGTGATCATCGGGCTGATCGGCGCGGTTTTCGGATATTTTGGCGGAATCATCGTCGGGGTTGCCTGGAGCGAGGTTCCGGTCTTTTCCACGGATTTTTTCCGCATGTTCAACCCGCTGCTGTTTATCGCGGCCCTTTTCACCGCCGCGATACTGTGTGCGGTCGCCGGCTGGCTTCCCGCCCTTAAAGCGGCCAACAGCGATCCGGCGGACGTGTTGAGGCAGGATTGAGGCCGCCGGGACAGCCCATAGGGGATAAAAATTCATCAAGGGATATGACCATGAACGATGTTTTAACGATGCACAATGTGACGAAAACATACCGCCCTCCGGGCCGCCATGAGGTGGTGGGACTGAAAGATGTTTCACTGAAAGTGGAATCGGGGGCATTCAAGGTGGTGTGCGGTCCCAGCGGAAGCGGTAAAACCACCCTTCTCCTCGCCGCGGGCGGGCTTCAGAAACCGGAATCGGGATCGGTGAAGGTCGGGGGGGAGGACATCTACGCATTGTCTTCTGAAAAAAGGGCCCGTTGCAGGGCGGGACAGATCGGATTTGTCTTCCAGCAGTTCCATCTCATACCGTTCCTTAGCGTTCTCGAGAATGTCCTCGCCCCTACGCTTGCGGTACCCGGCAACGATTCCGAAGAGAAGGCGAGATGTCTTGTTGATTTTTTCGGGATCTCGCACCGGATCGATCATCCTCCGTCGGAACTGAGCACCGGCGAACGCCAGAGGGTCGCGCTGGCCAGGGCGATGCTGAACGATCCTGCGCTGGTTCTGGCGGATGAGCCGACGGGGAACCTGGATGAAAAGAACGCTGAGGTGGTGCTGAAACATCTGCGGGACTTTGCCGCGCGGGGCGGCGCAGTACTGGTGGCGACCCACGACACCGGGATCAAGGCGGATGAGAAGATTCAGCTCCTGGACGGCGCCCTCGCCGGGCCATAACCCGCATATTTCATAAACCAAAAACGATAGGTGAAATAAGCGGGATAAGCGCCTCCATGTTGAAAGCCGTATCGTCGCAGTTCGTATATTGCTTTTCATGACGGGTCCAATAACTTTTTTAGCGAAAATGCAATGGGAATCAAGCGTATGGTGATGTATGCCGTTCCGCTGGTGCTGCTGGCGCTTCTGGGGATTGTCGCGTTCGCTCTGCTGCGCGGTGGCTTTTTCCGGCCTGCCCCGTCCGCCGGACCCGCACTGCCGCGCGTAACGGAAGGGCTGTTGCTGCTCTGCGATGAAAACGTCCGTTATCCCGTTACGGCTCCGGATGTGGAGCACGAGAAAGGAGCGGTCGGCCTGTACCAGCGCCGTGCCGGAGTCCGGGTGGAGGTCCGCCATGGCCCGGCGGCGGAGTTGATCGATGCGTTGCGGGTCCAGCAAGCAGGCGACCTGTTTCTGGCGGGCGACGGCTATTATATCGAACAACTCAGGGAAAACGGTCTCCTGCACGCAACCCGGCCGGTGGCCCGGCTGGTTCCGGTCATACTGGTGCGGAGTGGAAATCCACTGGATATCGGCGGCGTATCGGACCTTTCCGATCCGGACCTGCGCCTGGCGGTGGCGGGGGAACGTACCGGCCTGATGGGGAGGGTGACCGCCGAGGTGCTCCGCAAAAATGCGATGGATCCGCGCGGCCTGGACAATATACGCTTGACCGCCGGCACGGCTTCTGAAGCCGCCCGGGCGGTGGTTACGGATCGCGCCGATGCCGCGATCGTCTGGCGTCCGGTGGGCATATTCTATTCCCGCCACACCGAAATGCTCGGGATCGCTCCGGAAAACAACGTTATATCGCAGGCGGAAGTTGCCGTTCTCAACACGTCCGAAAACAAAGAAAGGGCGTTGCAACTGGCCGATTTTCTCTCCGGCCCCGCCGCCCGGGAGGTTTTCGGGAGTTATGGTTTCGATGTTGAACCGCTTTCCTCCCCGGAAGGCGGTCGCCGGGACTGAAGAAAGAACATTATTTTCGCCGGGCAGCAATGGTCATGACATCAAAAGAACGGGTGATGACAGCGTTTTCCTGTCAGGAACCGGACCGGGTGCCGATGAACTACGCAGCAAATCCCGGGATCGATGCCCGATTGAAGGCGCATTTCGGGCTCGACCCGAAGGATTCAACGGGATTGCTGGAGGCGTTGGGGGTGGATTTCCGGGGAGTCGGGGCGCAGTACACCGGGCCCCGATTGCACCACGACATCCCGGAAAGGGGCATCAGGGTGGACAACTGGGGAAAACACGTGCGCTGGGTCGAGCACGATACCGGCGGCTACTGGGACTACTGCGAGTTTCCACTCCGGGACGCCGATGAGGAAACGGTGCGAAACTGGCCGATGCCTTCGCCGGATGACTACGACTATTCCCGGATCAGGGATCGTACCCGCCAGATGCGGCAGTATGCGATCTATACCGGCAACGCCGGACTTGGGGATATTATCAATACCAACGGCATGTTGCGTGGTACGGATCAGACGCTGGTGGATTTGATCACGGAGGACCCGGCCGGGATGCTTCTTGCGGAGCGCCGCACCGCTATCAGTATCGAAATCACCCGACGCATCCTTGAGGCTGCCGAAGGGGGCATAGATTTCCTGTGGATGGGGGAAGACCTGGGCACGCAGATAGCGCCCATCATCAGTCCTGGGCTTTACCGCAAGACGATCCGGCCGCTGCACCAGCAGTTTGTTGACCTCGCCGGGAGCTTCGGCATTCCCGTCATGATCCACACCTGCGGTTCCAGCAGCTGGGCGTACGAAGACTTTATCGCAATGGGGATACAGGTGGTGGACACGCTCCAGCCCGAGGCGGCGCACATGTCCCCGAATTACCTGAAGAGCACGTTCGGAGGGCGCCTTGCCTTCCACGGCTGCATCAGTACCGCCGGTCCGGTGGCGACCGGCACCGTCGCAGAAACCATTCGCTATTGCCGCGACATCCTTGATATTATGACGCCCGGCGGCGGTTACTGTTTTGCCCCCACCCATGCACTGCAGGATAATTCACCGACCGAAAACGTCGTGGCAATGTACGAGGTGGCGCGGGAATACGGGAAACGTTGAAACAGCGGTTTGCTTTCTGCCACATCTGCACCACGGAGAACGCGTGAAATGCGCGGGCTAAGCTCCTTTGGTCGGCGCAACTTGATGCCCGGATGCTTTGCGGCGTTCGGCAAGCTCGGCGGCCACATCGTCTTTTTCCGGCTGCGTGCGAACGTAGAGTCGCAGCGGCAGACCGGCGGGGGCCAGCCTGACAACATCGGGCCCCCTCCAGTGCACCTTGTAATGCACACCGCGCACCGTCTCGGATCTTACCGATGTCTGAATCGGATGCTGCAGGCTGACCCTGTCTCCGTCCGAAACGCCGGGTATTTTTGCCGCGTTGCCGCACCGGAGCAGGGGCACATCCTTGCCGTTGACCGCAATGGTTATCGGCCCCATCCATTCTGCGGTCCGTATGTAAAGGTCGCAGTTGTTTTTGACCTCGACGTGAATAGAACCGTCATCCGGATAGCCCGTCGATACATCCGCATCGGGGCTCCGGCGGTCGATGGGCAGATTGATCCATACCGCTCCGCCGTCCCGTTCGATGCTCCGCTCATAAACCGTGGCCAGTGCCTGCGGCGCCATTCCGGCGCAGCAGCCTGCAACCGAGCGGAAGCGCTGGAGCGAGATGCTGTTGGGTTCGGAACCGCCGCTGAAACCACCGACTATCCGCCGGTCCAGTCCATGCCAGGTCGTACTCCGGGTATCCTCACGGGAGTTGTCAACGGTCCCCTCCAGGAAGGAACCGTCTCTGATCTGGTTTTCGATGAGCTGATTGCGGGCGAAACGGTTGACGACATCCCAGTAATCCCGACCGCTCTCAGAAAGTTGCAGGGCGCACTGTATGACATCGTTGATGCAGCATGTCTCGCAATGTTCGCTGTGGTGAGGATGCCACTGCGCGTATTCGGGCACCCATCCGAACGAACTGGAGAGGCCGAGTACGTATTCCAGTATATTCCCGGCGTGCGTGACGTATTGCTCTTCGCCGGTGATCTGCCCCAGCAGCGCCAGTCCCCTGGCCACCCACACCGCGGAATGGACATGCCCGAAAAACTCCCCCCTGTGATTGAAATAACGGCTGGTGCCCAGCAGGTGGCGGGCCAATCCGCGGGCCAGATCAAGCGCTGTCTCGTGGCCTGTCAGCTCGTAGTAGTGCGTGAGAGGGTGGAGCATCATGGCGTTGCGGATCGCCTGTTCTCCGCGCCCCGTATGGCAGGTCATGTCCCATTTGCGGTCGAGAAAATACACATCGTTGGGGAATTCATATTCCCACCTGTCAGGCGGCAGGGGGGTATCACCGCCCCAGAATGCCAATGTCCGCCGTTCGATGACCAGTCCGCGCATGCCCTCGACAAGATCGTGGGCGCGCCGACGCACCTCCTGAGGGTGCGTGTCGTCTTCCTCAATGGACCGGTTCAGCGCAGCCAGGATATAGGCCATCTCATGGAACGATGAATGCAGTGAATCCGTCCACGGATAGTCTTCATGATAACGGAGTCCTTCCGGACCCCAGGACTTCAGCAGGTGCCGCTTGAACCCGGCCTGGACTTCGGCGCCTTCCTCAAAACCGAAAACACGCCTGACAGCGGTAATGGCCTCATACCAGCTTGCAACAAGTTCCGCGTCGTCCACCCGGCAATGCCTTGCGAAGGGAGGAGTGACATGGATTGATATAAGCCAGTACGGCAGATAATCGAGTTCAGGATCCACCATGCTCGTGAGATAGTTCAGCGCCATGCGTGCATTGTCACGCAAATCCAGTTTGTGGCAATATTGCATAAAAACCTCTCAATAAATGGAGCAAGCACCGCCGGCAGTGCGGGGCGCAAACAATAGCTTTATCGGCAGAACCGATGGCCCGGGGGCGCGACCAGAAAACCGGGCTCCTCGTGGGACGCTTCCAAGCGTTCCTGAGTCAGCGAGCGCCGTGTTTTCCCGGAGTCCGGAGCCCATGAAGGGGCTCACTGCGAACCCGTTGCAAACTTCCGTGGCATGCTCCCAGGATTATAACGACCCGGGTCGATGGCTGTCAAACCGTTATTATGTCGTCTCTGCCCTCCGTTCTTCCGTGCTTTCGGCGTCCTTTGCGGAGCGGGAAAGTGCACCCTTCACTTGCCTGTCCGTCGCAAATTGGTTAGAGTGTAACGCTCTTACCGGTGCGGCGGAGCCCGGAAGGTGTGGAGGAAGCGTTCCGGCTTGCCCGGCGGGGCCAATTCGGCGGCCGGGATCACCCATCAGCGGGCAAAAGACTCCCGGAAGGTGGGCGGAAGATCGATATTTTTAAACGGAGAAACGGATATGATCACCGAACTGTCAAAAATACGCAGCGGGAAATCCGGCAGGTTTTCTTCCTGGGACACGACCGGCCGCAACAACGATGCATGGACAATCGAACCGGGCGAGACGAAACGGCTTGCCGATATCAAAGGCCCGGGCGCAATAACCCACATCTGGATGACTCAGCAAAAAAACTACCGGGAGTGCCTGTTGAAAATCACGTGGGACAATTCCGAGAGGCCCAGTGTCCTGGCGCCGCTCGGCGATTTTTTCGGACTCGGACACGGCATAGTCAACAGCTACCAGTCGCTGCTGTTTACTGCTTCCTGCACCGGGGAACGTGCAAACCGGTTCAACCGTGGTTGTGCCCTGAACAGCTACGTTTTCATGCCCTTTAAAGAACGTGCTGTGGTCGAGCTGATCAACGAGAGCAAGGAACCCCACCGGCAGTATTTTTATGTCGATTACGAAACCTACGACGAAGCGCTGCCGGAGAGCGGTTATTTTCACGCTGAGTTCCGGCGCACCAATCCTTTCGGTGGGTGGGGACCCGAAATACTTGTGAACACCCCGGAAGCCGATGTCGAGAACATGGGAAAAGATGCGTGGGATAACAATTACCTGATACTCGGCACTTCGGGCCGCGGCCATTACATCGGTTGCGTTCTCTCTGTCACCAATTTTCAGGGCACCTGGTGGGGCGAAGGAGACGATATGATCTGGGTGGACGGCTACAAATGGCCGCCCGATCTGCACGGCACCGGAAGCGAGGATTACCTGAACCAGGCCTGGGGCATGCAACCCAACGCGTTCCTGCGCCACGGCTCCTCGATCTATGAGGGTGATACGGGTGGATACCAGACCAGCTACGTCCTCCACGTTGAAAACCCGGTGCGGTTCGAGAAAGAAATCCGGGTCACCATTGAACACGGCCACGGCAACCATCTGGCCAACGAAATGTCCTCGGTGGCTTACTGGTATGCCGAGCGGCCGACGCCTGCCGCGGATCCTCCCGGCGTTGAACAAAGGATGCCTGTGCTCAGGGATAACATGGGAAACTGGATCAACGACGCTTCCAATCAATGCCCCGGAAAGAGACTGCCCCTCAGTGATGAGATGAAGGCGATGAAGCAGAGGTGGGCTGAGAAAGAGGAATAAGCGCCCAATTCTTATTCAACACTTTACTTTGCTTGAAAGAATGATCATGGCCGGTCCTCTCCGCCGTCCCGGCCCCGTGCGCCAAGCATCTGCCGTATGGACGCGGCGTCTTCCTCACTGACTCCGCCCTGCTGTATGCCCAGTTCCAGGGCCCGCAACGCGAGCGATCTGTAGGCGGGCAGGGCCGCGGGGCAGTGCCGGTGCATGTTCTCCATGTGCATTTTTACCGTGTTGCAGTCGCCCCGTGCCAGAGGGCCGGTAAGGGCCCTGGCGGCCCCCAGGTTTTCCACATTCTCCAGCGTTGCCCGTACCAGCGGCAGAAACGGCGCCAGGGCCTCCTCGGGCGACAGACCGGCGGCGGACTCCAGATCCTGCGCTATGTCCAGAAGCGCCACCAGGAAATTGGACGCCATAACGGCGCCGGCGTGGTAGAGGGGTTTCTTATCGGTCGGTATCCGCAGCATGCGGAGTTGGAGAGCATCGGCCATTGCGTGCAGCAGTTGCATACTCCTGTGGTCTCCTTCGATGCAGCAGTAGGAGCCCGGCAGCATCCGCACCGCGTGACGAGCAGTGGGAAAGGACTGTATGGGATGCATGCTGCCGGTGTGCGCTCCGCTCCGTTCGGCCGGCGCCAGGACGGAAGAGTTCAGCACGCCGCTGCAATGCGCCACGACGCTTCCTTCGGCGAATCCGCCGCGGACGGCGATCGCGCGGCAGACGGGGCCGATGGCGTCATCGGGGGTTGTGATCATTACCAGGCGGCTTTTTGCGGCGATGGTTGCCGGATCGGTTACGGCCAGTCCGCCTCCCGCCGCCGCACACGCCCTTTCGGCGCCGGCGATGTCCCGGCCGCAGGCTCCCGTAAACCGCCATCCTTTTCGGCCAAGCAACACTGCAAGGGCGGTGCCGAGCCTGCCCGGTCCTATGATGCAGAAATCGGTCGTTTCCATAAGCCCCGTCACTTATTCCAGGTTGGTATGCATCTCCTGCAGTCTTCCTATCGGGATGCCTTCGTGGCTGAGCATATACTGGACGACGGCATCAAAATACAGCAACAGTGCTTCTTCGAAAAGGGTGTTGTTGTGCGGGCCTATTACGTAACGGTAGCTTCTTTCAACGTCTTTTCCCCGGACGGGGACAAGGATCGACTGGTCGGAGACCCGGGCCAGGGGGGAGTCCTGGTCGGCCGTCGTTGCTATCACGAAAGCGCCGGAATCTTTTGATATCTTCGCAAGTTCGACCGTTGTCACCGTGTGGCCGGAACAGGAGACGGCAATCATCAGGTCGCCCGGCCCGATGCGCCGGCACGTGGCTTCGCCGGGGACATGGACGGTAAATCCCATCTGCATCAGGCGCATGGCCAGACACGATGCGATGTATCCGGAGCGTCCTTTCCCGCTGACGAACACGGCATTTGCGTCCAGGATGCGGCGCATCAGTTCATGCGGAGCGTTCTCCCCCATGCGCGAGACGAGCTCTTCGATCTCTTCCAACCGTGCTTTGAGCAGGTCAAAGACGCTGCATTTATCCGTTTCCATCCTGTTTTCCCTTTTTGTGATGCTCCCATCGTATGAGTTCGGATATCCTGCCGAGGGTGCTTCCGCCCTCAATCTCGGACATCTCGCGCTCCTCGCGTTCCAGCACCGACTGGGCGCGATTGGCCACTTCCACGGCCTTCTCTTTGGGTATGACCACCACGCCGTCGTCGTCGCCGACAATCCAGTCGTCGGTGCGGATGCGCTGCCCGCCGATATTCAGGGGCACGCCGATCATGCCCTGCCCTTTGGGTTCTCCGGCGACGGGCGTTATCAGTCCGGCAAAGGCGGGGAACCGCATTTCCCGGATGTTCACAACGTCCCTGATCGCTCCGTGTATGACGACACCGGCAAGCTTGCGTTGAAGGCAGCTCATCGTGGCCTTCTCGCCCCAGACCGCCGGCGGCCGTCCGCCCGCATCGATAACGATCACCCGGCCTTCGGAGGCGCGGTCGATGGCCTGCACCGGTTTGGCCCAGTCGCCCGGATACGTCCATACCGTCAGGGCCGGGCCGGCTATTTTGAGACCTTCCGCAACGGGCCGGATCCCCTCGATGGCGCCGGAGTTGTGGAGGGCCTCGGTGATATCGGCTGCGGAGGTCCTGGCCAGCACGTCGGCAATCCCTTTTTCACCGGACCTCCTGAACATCTCCGTCTCTTCCGGGATGCCACTGGACATGGCTTTTTTGATCTTTTCCGTTGCACCCCTGGCATCCGCCGCCTTGGCTATGGCGCCGCCAACAATGACGATGGAAGCGCCGGCTTCAACCGCCGCAGGTGCGGTTTCGGAGTTGATCCCGCCCGCCACGGCAACCGGGATCGCGACCGCGTCCGCGACCGCCTCCAGAAAACGGAAGGGGGATTCGGCGCGCATTTGCTGGTCGATCGGTGTATGCACGCAGACGCTGTGTGCGCCGAGAACCTCAACCTCGGCGGCGCGTTTGACGAGGCTTTCACGGGAGGACTCCCCCATGAGATCGACACAGACCGTTGCATCGTAGCGGCGTGCGGACTCCACGCATTCCCGGATGGTGGAATCGGATGCGGCCCCGAGCACGTGGACCACATCCGCTCCGGCCCTGGCGGCCGCTTCCGTCTCCACGCGGCCGGCATCCATAACTTTCATATCCGCCACGATGCATGCGTCGGGGAACCCGGCCCGGAGCCGCCTGACCGCTTCAAGCCCTTCGCTCTTGATCAGTGGCGTGCCCGCCTCGAGGATGTCGACCCCGCCTTTGAAAGCCTCTTCGGCCACACGCAGGGCCTGCGAGAGGTTCACGAAATCCAGTGCCAGTTGAAGTGTCGGCGCCACCTTTTACTCTCCCGGTTAAAAATCTTCTCCATACGACCCAGGGCTTTTTCAAGACGGAGCTTGAAAAATGAATGCCCGCAGAATCAGGGTCGGGAACGGATAACTTCGGCGGTGAAAAGATAAACCTCTGTAGCGGGGTCATCCCGCCAGACCCCGGGCGGCAAACCGGCTTTATGGCTGCAGCAGTTGTCCAGAAATAGCTCCTTGTTCCAGCCCGCTTCCAGCGCCACCTGCGGCAAAAAACAGCCGGTCCGTTCCCCCCGACGGATATAAATACCGTGCTTGCCGAGTTCCATTTCCTCGATCGGATCCTCCGTTTTTTTCAGCGGAGACAGCACGGATATTTCGATTTGCAATTCATCGAGTTCCGGGGGAGTTATGCGATCAGCAACGAATCGCGGATCTTCCCTGGCTGCAGCCACGGCCATGTCCCGGACGGTTTTCCACAGCGGATCGTCCGCAACAAAACGGCCCAGGCAGCCGCGCAGGCGACCTGATGTTTTCAGCGTGACAAACGCCCCGCGTGCATCCTGCAATGCCCTGCTGCCAACGACGCCATCGGGAACGGGTTCGTCCCTGACCGCAGCCTGCACGGAATTCCGGGCAAGTTGCAGGAGCGTTTTTCTGTCCTTTTCGCCGAGCATTGGATCTGTTCTCACCTGAGTATCACATTCAACAAAAGATCATTATTGCAAATATTCCGGACAATTTCAAACGCAGCCAACGTGTGAGGAATTTGCGCTCCGAGATCGCTGCATGCAGGACGAACCTGAGGACAATTTGCGCCCCGGCACGCGCAAAAATCGCTACTGCGCAAAGTCCACATCGAAGGCAACCGGTTTTTCCTCAACAACGAGCCGCTATACCAGCGCCTTGTGCTGGACCAGGGCTTCTATCCCGACGGCATCTGGACGGCGCCCAGCGACCACGCTCTGCGCCGAGACATCGAGCTGTCGCTGCGCGCCGGGTTTAACGGCGCCAGACTGCACCAAAAAGTTTTCGAAGAGCGCTTCCACTACTGGGCCGACCGGCTCGGCTACCTCACGTGGGGCGAGTCCGCCTCGTGGGGTTGCGACTACAATTCCCTCCAGGGAGCACGCAACTTCCTCTCCGAATGGGGAGAGATCATTGTTCGCGACCGCAACCACCCCTCGATCATCGTCTGGACACCATGGAACGAGACGGGTAACACCGCCGTCTGCAACCGGCAGCATGTCCGCGTCCACCGCGACAGCTACCGGATCTGCAAAGATTTGGATCCAACCCGTCCGGTCAATGACGCCAGCGGCTACATCCACCGCCAGACCGACATCTGGACGGTGCACAACTACGAGCAAAATGCCGCCAGACTGGCAGACATCCTCACACCATCGCCGCAAACCGGTGTCTGGCGCAATGCTCCTCAACACGAGGTCGAGTATGCCGGACAGCCTTACATTGTCGATGAGTACGGCGGCATCAAATGGGTTGACCCACAAATGCTCCCTTTCGCGGAAAACTCCTGGGGATACGGGGACGGACCGAAAACCGTTGCGGAGTTCATGCGGCGGCTGGAGGATTTGACCAACGCCATCCTGGAACAAACTCACATCGTCGGATACTGCTACACCCAGCTGACCGATGTCGAGCAGGAGCAGAACGGTATCTACAACTACGACCGCGGCGAGAAATTCGACATGGCGGCAATCCACCGGATCTTCTCGAGGAACGGCGGGCGCTATACTCAGCAATGACGGTTCCGCAACAGAGGCTGCCAAATTGACAGAAGCGGCGGTGGTTCGACTCCTCTTCTGTCGGATTGACAGTGGGCGGCGCCAGGCGAGCCGGGGCATGCATCGGCTCGGGCGGAAGGCGTCGTATGGTTCCATGCTTATCGCTCACGCCGCACGCGACCCGGTCTGCCCTGTATAACCCGCATATGTCATCAACCAAAGGCAATCATTAATATACCTGTCTGCGCCTGCCTGTCGCTTCCGCGACGCAGACAGGGGCGCGCACAGGCAGGCGGCGCTTGCTTTCTGCCGCATCTGCACCACGCAGAACGCGTGAAATAAGCGGGATAAGGCGCAGGCGCGGTGCGGACCGGTGCATCCCCATCGTTACCGTGCTGCCACGTGTTTTGGGATTCTGGCACGGTGTTTGCTGTTAATGAGCATGGCAGAGGATGTATTTTGTCAAATTGCTATGGAATTTTTTCCCTAGAAAAGTTTGGAGGTTATTCGAAGATGCCGGCAAAACAGATGGTTTTTGAACGGGAAGCGAGAGAAAATGTTCTTGAGGGCGTGGCGAAACTGGCCCGGGCGGTCAAATGCACGCTCGGTCCCCGTGGCCGGGCCGCAGTGCTGGACAAGGGGTATGGCAGTCCCGGCATAACACGCGATGGAGTGAGCGTTGCCGAGGAAATCGAATTGGAGAACAAATATGAGAACCTCGGAGCCCGTCTCCTCCGGGAAGCGGCATCAAAGACGAATGATGGCGCCGGCGACGGCACCACGACGGCGACCGTGATTGCCGAGGCCCTGGCCACCGAAGGGATGAAATATGTTACCAGCGGTATCGATGCGATGTCGTTGCGGCGCGGACTGGATAAAGCAGCCGACGCTGTTCTGGCGGAACTGAAGGCCCGCAGCAAGCCGCTGGGGGAGAGCAAGGATATCGAGGATATTGCTTCCATTGCGGCGGGCAATGACAGGGACGTCGGCAAAATGATTGCCGACGCCATGGACCGGGTCGGACGCACCGGCGTGGTCACCGTCGAGGAAGGTCGCGGCATGGAAAGCTACGTTGATGTTGTGGAAGGGATGCAATTCGATCGCGGTTATCTGAGCCCGCAATTCATCACCGATGAAGACCGGATGGAGTGTGTGCTGGAAGATTGTTACGTGCTGCTTTATGAGAAAAAACTCTCTTCGGCCGGCGGTATCGTGCCGTTGCTGGAGAAGGTCAGCGAGGAGGGCAAACCTCTGCTCATTATCAGCGAGGATGTGGAGAACGAAGCGCTGGCCACCCTTGTGGTGAACAAGGCGCGGGGCGTTCTGAACTGCTGCGCGGTCAAGGCGCCCGGCTACGGTGACCGCCGCAAGGCCATGCTTGAAGACATCGCAGTCCTCACCGGCGGACGGCCGATTTTTGAGTCGCTGGGGGTCGATCTCGAGAATGTGAAGGTCGAAGACCTTGGCAAGGCTGCAAAAGTGACGATAACCGATGATGATACGATCATTGTTGGTGGTGCGGGCAGCCAGGCCGATATCGATGCCCGATGCGTGCAGATCGAGCGTGAAATCGAGAGCACGACCAGCGATTACGACAGGGAGAAGCTGGAAGAGCGACTTGCCAAACTCAGCGGCGGCGTTGCCGAGATCAACGTCGGCGCCGGCAGCGAGACCGAGCTGAAGGAGAAAAAGGACAGGGTGCAGGACGCCCTCAGCGCGACCAAGGCCGCGGTGGAAGAAGGCATCCTGCCCGGCGGGGGAGTGGCTGAAGTCAGGGCCGCGGCGGTCCTGGACGATTTGGAGCTCCCGGGCGATGAAGCCGCCGCTGTGGAGGTGTTGAAAAAGGCGCTGAAAGCTCCGTTGAGCTCGATCGTCACAAACGCCGGAGAAGAGGGAGAAGTTATACTGAAGAAGGTTCTTTCCTCCGATGATTTTGAATACGGTTATGACGCGGAGGAAATGGAGCTTTGCAACCTGATCGAACATGGTGTCGTCGACCCCGCGAAGGTTATCCGCTGCGCCATAGAAAATGCGGTGAGCGTGGCGGGGATATTGCTGACCACCGAGTGTTTGATCACCGAGGCGCCCAGGAAGGAGGGGGATGAAGGAGGCGCGCCGGGTGGCGGAGCAGGGATGCCTCCGGGTGGCGGCATGGGCGGCATGGGCGGCATGGGCGGTATGATGTAGGAATAACGTAACGGCATCCTCCCCCTGCATGCGGCGGCGCATGCAGGGTTGGTGCCGCAATTCAGGTCAGCAGGAGAACCAAAAACATACTTTTGTCGATGATGGAGGTTGATGTTATGGCGAAGAAGAAAACTCAGAAAGTCGGTATTCGGCCGTTGGACGACAGGGTGGTTGTGGAAGCGAAGGAAAGCGGCGATAAAACCGCAGGTGGCATTTACCTGCCCGATACTGCCAGGGAAAAGCCGCAGGAAGGTGTGGTTGTCGCAGTTGGTCCGGGGAAAGTTCTCGAAAGCGGGGAACGCGCTGAGCCGTCGGTCAAAGTGGGCGACGATATTCTCTACGGCAAATACGGCGGCACGGACATCGAAGTGGACGGTAAGGAATACCTTGTCATGCGTGAGAGCGATATTCTGGCCAAAGTGGAGAACTGATCACGCATTTGGGTTATTTGCAAACAACAAGCCAGTGAGGAGATAACTTATGGCAGCGAAGCAGCTGATATACAGTGAAGAAGCGCGGAAACAGATCCTGAACGGTGTCAAGAAGCTCAATGACGCTGTCAGGGTCACAATGGGGCCGACCGGCCGCAATGTGATATTACAGAAAAGCTACGGCAGCCCGACCATCACAAAAGACGGGGTCACCGTGGCAAAGGAGATCGAGCTGGAAGGCAAGTTCGAGAACATGGGCGCCAAGATGGTCAATGAAGTCGCCAGCCGTACCAGCGACGAGGCGGGTGACGGGACGACAACCGCCACGGTATTGGCCGAATTGATCTACAGGGAGGGGCTGAAGGCGGTGGCTTCCGGCGCCAATCCCATGGCGATCAAGCGCGGCATCGACGGTTCCGTTGATGCGGCGGTTAAAAGGCTGGGCGAGATGAGCCGCGATGTGAAGGAGAAAAGCGAGATCGCTCAGGTTGGCACCATCAGCGCCAACAACGATCCGGAAATCGGCAATCTCCTGGCGGAAGCGGTGGAAAAAGTCGGGAAAGATGGAGTGATTACGGTGGAAGAAGGTCGTTCGACGGAGACCACCCTCGATTTTGTCGAAGGCATGCAGTTCGACAAAGGCTACCTCTCGCCATATTTCGTTACCAATGCCGAGCAGATGGAAGTCGAGCTGGAAGATGCATATATTCTCATTTATGAGAAGAAACTCAGCAATATCCGCGATCTGGTTCCGGTGCTGGAGAAGGTCGCGACCGCGCAGAAGCCTTTGCTGATCGTAGCGGAAGATGTGGAAGGCGAGGCGCTGGCGGCGCTGGTTGTCAACAAGCTCAGAGGGACGCTGCAATGTTGTGCGGTCAAGGCCCCCGGGTTCGGGGAACGGCGCAAAGCGCAGCTCAGCGACCTTGCGGTGCTGACCGGCGGACGCTTTATTAGCGAAGATCTCGGCGTCAAACTGGAAAACATCCAGCTTGAAGATCTCGGGCAGGCCGGCCGAATCTCCATTGATAAGGACGAGACGACCATCATCAGCGGCAAGGGCGCTCAGAAGGACATCAACGGGCGTATCGGCCAAATCCAGCGACAGATCGATAGCACCACCAGTGATTACGACCGCGAGAAGCTCCAGGAGCGCCTGGCGCGTCTTACTGGAGGCGTGGCCGTTGTCAAGGTTGGAGCGGCAACCGAAGCGGAAATGACGGAAAAGAAGGCAAGAGTGGAGGATGCACTCCATGCCACCCGCGCTGCCGCTGCCGAGGGTATCGTTGTGGGCGGCGGGTGTGCTCTCCTGCGGTGCCGTGATGCCGTGGCGAAGAGGCGTGAGAAACTCCGCGGTGATGAGAAAATGGGTGCCGATATCGTGACCAGGGCCGTGGAGGCGCCGGTGCGGAACATTGCCGAAAACACCGGCCATAACGGCGCTGTGATCGTCTCAGAAATACTCGACCTTGATCCGGAAGAGGGGTTCGATGCCAATACCGGCAAGTTCGTCAACATGTTTGATGCCGGCATCATCGACCCGACAAAGGTGACCCGCATCGCTTTGCAAAGCGCTGCGAGTATTGCGGGGCTGCTGCTCAGCACCGAAACAATGATCACGGATGTCGGCGACAGTGATGAAGAAAAGGTCGAAGGCAGCGTGCGGTAACCGCCTGCCGGTTGCGAGCTGGTCGCTGAGAAATGACTTGCTGCTGACGGATGTTTCGGCGGCTTGCATACAGCAATCAACGTGCAACCATCGGTTAACGATGCAATGTGATAAAAAAGACGTAACCTGTTGTGACGAACGTGAGGACAACCGCGAAGAGGGCGGATGAGGACGTTCTCCGTCGCATACCTGACAGAGGGTTGTCTACCATGGCAATCCTCTGTTCCCTGTACACAATAAAATACTGAGCCATGGCACGGGAGTATTATACAACACTGGGAGTGTCTCCTGACGCTTCCCAACAGGAGATAAAAAAGGCCTACAGGAAGATGGCGTTCAAGTATCATCCGGACAGAAATGCCGACGATCCTGGTGCCGCAGAGAAGTTCAAGGCCGCTTCCGAAGCTTATGATGTTCTGGGCGATGAGGATAAGCGGAGGATATACGATCGCTATGGCGAGGAAGGACTCAAGGGCGTCAACCGGCACGATTTCAGATCGACTGAGGATATATTCGATGCGTTCCGTGACATTTTCGGCGGCGGGAGTCCTTTCGGGGAGTTTTTCGGCCAGCGGGGGGACAGGGGCGGAAGAGCGCGTGGACGCAACTTGCGCGTGAATATCGAGGTCTCCCTGGAGGATGCCGCGACGGGGACCCAAAAAGTCGTCAACCTCCGGAAGCGTGACATCTGCTCCGAATGCACGGGAAGCGGGAGCGCCCCCGGTACAGAACCGTCGACATGTTCTTATTGCAGGGGATACGGGCAAGTGGAGCAAAGGCAGGGTTTTTTTGCGGTGCGCGCCACCTGTCCCCGATGTCAGGGGAGCGGTTCGATCATCAAATCCCCCTGCACCGCATGCCGCGGGCATGGCCTGGTGGAGAACACCTCGGAAATACAGGTTGACATACCGGCCGGGGTCGAATCCGGAACGCGACTGAAAATGCCGAACGAAGGCGAGCCTGACCCCGAAACTGGCAGGAAAGGGGATCTTTACTGCGATATTTCCGTTAAGGAGCATCCCATTTTTATCAGAAGGGGCCCGGATCTGGTTTGCAACTTGCCTTTGCCTTACACCCTGGCCGCCCTGGGAGGCCAAACCGAAGTGCCTACGCTCAAAGCCGGTAAGATGGAGATCAATGTCCCGAAAGGGACCCAGAACGGCGATGTGCTGCGGTTGAAAAATGCGGGCCTGCCGGACATCCGCTACGGACGGAGGGGTGACCTTCTGGTCAAGGTGTTCGTGGAAGTGCCGCGAAAACTCACGAAACGCCAGAAAGAGCTTTTGCGGGAGTTGTCGGAGATCGAAGGAGCAAATATCGGCCAGGAACGGCAGGGATTCCTGGACCGTCTGAAAGAATACGTCAAACATGTTGGTTAGCAGACAAACCCACGGCCGGGATGAAAGCCCGGATTCTTACGCCTGTTCCTGAAATATGGTCGCCATGCGGCAGGTTGCCGGCCCGTCCTTCCGGGAGCCGGGAGAGCTTTTTACGATAACAACAGGGAGCATATGTGGTGTTGGAAAAAAATAAGAAAGAACAAAGGGAAGAGAAAAACCGTAACAGTTCAGAGGCCGTTCCTGAAAATTCCCGGGAGGGTCATACTGTTTCGGATGATGTGGCCGGCGGGGGCGAAGGCGAAAACAAAGGGGCGGAGGAACGCTCCCAAAACCATATGCAAAATGTAACAATCAGCTACGCGGAGCTTGAAGAATTAAAAACGCTTGCACGGGAACGCGATGATTACCTTGAGCGCCTGCGCCGTGCGGTGGCGGAGAAAATGAACCTGCAGAACAGGATCGAAAAAATCCGGGGCAAGGCGGGAAAGGAGGCACTGCGCGAAGTGGGCCGGAGAATCGTTCCCATAGCCGACGGACTGGCGCGGGCTGTCGAGAACGCGGAAAGCACAGAGGGCGCCGAAGCCATCTGTGAAGGGCTTCGGATGACCGAACAGGAGTTTTATGATGTCCTTGGTGAACTCGGGATTGAACCGATCAACGCTTTGGGAGAGCACTTCGACCCCGAGTACCATGACGCAGTCTATCAACAGCATACACGGGAAGCGGAGCCGAATACTGTTGTGAACGAACTGAAAAAAGGATTTTTAATAGCCGGCGAACTGTTGCGCCCCAGCCAGGTCGTCGTTGCCGTTCCACCCGAAAGTGACGGTTCGGATAACGCCCCGCCGGGAAATGCCGAAGGAGAGGAGAATGAAGGAAGCAGGTGAAGCCGGGCCTATCGAAACACGATGTCCTTCATGTGGCGCAACAGTCGTGTACCGCGGGCTCGATAACAACGCATTTTTTCCTTTTTGCTCAAAAAGATGTCAGCTCGTTGACCTGGACAAGTGGTTTGAAGAAGAGCACAGGATCCAATCCGAACTGAAAGATGCCGGTGGAAGGGATGGAGGCGGGAACGGCACAACATCCTGACCGATCCCGCGTTGAGGCATGGGCACCGCGGCGCCAGGAGTTGCCGGCCGGATGGTGAACGGGGGAGGAAGAGAGTTGTTATGCATGCCAGGCGTGATAAAGCACGCAATCCCGGCAACCGCTTTCCGTCAGGCAGCAATCGTTGTATAATTGCTGCATTCCCTGTTGCTTGCGGAATGATCGGACGGATTGCCCTGCCCCCTTTTCGTTGGGGAACAGTTGATGGCCCATGCGTTTGAGTATGCGATTGGGGGGGCTTCCGGGCAGTCGGGACCATATCATGAAGACGTTGTTTTCAAGCTCTTCTTCATCTTCCTTGCGGGCGTAGGCCAGCAGCAGGGGGAGAAGCACATTGGTGAGGATGGCGCCGGCGCGCTGGGTTCCTATCAGCGCGGTCGGTTGTTCGATGGGGCGGGAGTGGAAATTGTAGCGGTAGGACCAGTAGGGTGCCCGGAGCCCCGTAAATATCGAGGTCAGCTCATCGCGCATAACGGTGTCGGCTCTTCTCCGTCCCCTTGCACAGCCGGATTGCATGCAACGGACAATCCGGCCGAAGAGACCTTCATGCAAATGGGTGGCGTAAAGGCCTGCCAGAGCGGCGATGCGGCGCACAGGATGGTTTGCAGGTCGGGTGCCGGTAATTATCCAGTGAGCGGGGGTCATTTGGGTGCCGGGGATTTCCTTCGGGAAGGTATCCCATATCTCTCTTAAATCGGAGACATATTGCGCGCTCTCTCCGTCCAATGCTTTGGTATCGGCCGCATCCAGGAAAGCTCCGGTTCCTAAAAACACCGCTTCCAGGATTTTGCTTCTCTGTTCAGCCGTCGCATCGGCGGGGGTGATTTCCCGAAGGGTTTTGAGCGGCAGATGACGGGTTAACTGGATAAACGGCATGCGGTTGTTTTTGTAGCCCAATGCCTCGGAGATGTTGCGGTAGAGCACCCGTTCGATCGGTCTGTCGGTGAGCAGTTGACCGAACATCCCGGCCTTGTATTGAAGCCTGTGGTCGCCGGCAGCCTCGAGGAACCTCTCCAGCCATTGGGGGGGGATGTCGCCCTCAGTCAACGCGCGGGTACAGAAGCGCTCGGCGTGACCGCCGCGTTCCTCTTCCATATCGAAGATATCGGCCAGTTCGGCCATCTCTTCTTCGATGTAGTCGTTCAGGGTGAGTTGTGGTACCTGTTCGCCGTTTTCCTTGACGACCGGTCGTTCACCGGCGTCGTTCCACATTGCCACGTGGAGGGCGACATTGTTATATTCCGGCTGCCGGTGATGTCCGTGCCTCCACCATGCGCCGGCGCAGGTATGCACTTCCACGTCGCCGGTGAGGCGCCCTGCATTTTCCATCAGGAATTCGGCGCGGATGAAATCGGGGCCGCCCTCGACATTCCACCACCCCGGGTTGAGCACTTCCAGACGTTTGCCGCAGTCGGTTGTCAGTTCATCCTGGGGGAAATGGCCGCCAAACCACAAACAGCGCACGATTTCTTCGCGGATAACGGCATTTTCGCCGCCGTACCGGGACACCGATTCGCCGGTATGCGCGCTCAGTTCCGTTCGCAGGTCCGTGTAACTGGTGAGGAATCCGTCAGCCATAAGCGTTGCAAGCATCACCCTGGGAGAAAGAAGCGCTTTTATTCCCGTCCGAGGAATTCACGGCTGCGCGTATCCACCCGCACCCTGTCGCCTTTGCTTATATGGCCGGGCACTTTAATGCTGGCGCCGGTTTCAAGCTCGACCGTCTTTGTGACCGATGTCGCGGTGTTGCCTTTAACGGCCGGCTCGGCTTTTGTGACCTCAAGTGCCACACTGGGGGGCATATGAACTCCTACGGTTTTATCCTGGTAAAAATCCAGGTCCAGTTCCATGTTGTAGGCCAAAAAATCCTTCTGATCACCGAGAAGATCCTGATCCACGTGATATTGCCGGCCGTTCTCCGGATCCATGAAAACATACCCGCCCGTATCTTCGTAGAGGTACGTCAGTTTTCTGGTCTCGACATAGGCTTTTTCGAGTTTGTCGGAGGTTGAAAACCGCTGGGTTTCGATATGCCCGTCTTCGAGATTTTTCATCTTGATCTGGGCGTATTTGCCGCGTTTGCCGACGAATGCTTCCTGGACATCGGTGACATTCCAGAGCGCCCCGTTGTATTCCAGAATATTGCCCTTTCTTATTTCTCCTGCCTGTATCAGCATTTTTCGTTACCTTTGTACCGGAACTAGTCCATTATTTTCAGTATCGCTTTAACAGATTCCTTCGACTCGGTGACCCGGAGTCCCTCGGTCGCTTCCTCGAGCGGAAACGTGTGCGTGATGAGTTTTTCGAAAGGAAAGGCGCCGTTAGCCACCAGTTTTGCTGCGCTCCACAGATGAGAAGTGTCGCTGACCCAAACGCCCTGGAGGCGCAGATTTTTTCGTGCAACCGTTCTGAAAATTTCCAGAGGGATTTCTTCCTGCGGCGTGGCGATTCCCGGTATCGAATACGTGCCGCCCGGCGCCGTGAGATCTATCCACTGCGGCAGCACCCCGGCATGCCCGCTGCAGTCCAATATCACGTTCGGGCCCACCCCGCGGGTCTTGTCCATGATACATTCCCGGATCTCATCCCCTCCCATCGTGTCCACATCGAACGCGTTGGCGGCCCCGAACTCCAGCGCCATCTCAAGTCTGCTTCGGTCGGCATGTGTGCCGGCGATCCAGACCTCTCCCGCACCTGCATGGAGAAGTTGCGCCAGTGCAAAAAGTCCCACCGGCCCCGGACCGACCACCATGGCGAAATCGCCCGGCTGCAAGCCGGAGGTCTCGACGGCATGCGCCGCGGTGGCGCCGCTGCAAGTGGCCGGGACCAGAACCTCCGGTTCAACGTCCAGATCAAGTTTTATCATGGGGTGCCGGGCGCGCAGGTGCAGGTAAGTGCCGTAGCATCCCAAAAAATGGGGCGGTTCTTCACAGGAGTATGAAATGCCGTATGTTCCCCGGGTGGGGCACAGGGCCGGCTGTTTTCTGATAGTGCAGTAGTAACAATCGCCGCACATCACACCGCGTTCCCATAGCACCGCATCCCCCGGGTTGAGTGTTCGGCCGAAGATATCTTTTTTTTCCCCCGACATTTCGTCGATGTATCCAATGCCTTCGTGTCCGGGGATCATCGGCAGGGGCGCACGCGGATCGTGTCCGCGCCAGATGTGGACGTCACTTCCGCATATGCCTGCATGGGTTATTCGCACGCGCACTTCGCCGTCCCCGAGCGGTGTAAGGGGAAAGGATCGCATCTTGAGCGGCTCGTTGAAGTCCTCTATCACTGCGGCTGTGGCCTGTTCCATTGTTTTTATCCTGATTGAAAGGCAGTCAAAAAAATTTGTGCGAAACGCCGTGGCGACCGTTTGCCGAATGCAGCCTGTTTTTTTCAATGCACGGCATCTTTGCCATCGGCAGATTGGTATACAGTCTATCAGATACTTTCCTGCCGGGCAACTGAAGGCGGGACCCCACCTTTGAAGGTGCCGAAGCGAATTGCTGATCCGCCCAAAGATGCGGCGGCCGGGTTTTTGTTTGAATTTGTGTGCTCTTGCGGTTATAGTAAACATACAGCAAACAATTGGTGGCGTGGCTCCTACCCCGCTTATTCCGCGCGTTCTCAAGCTGTATCGCAGGTCTGTGTACGTGCGCACGGGCAGGGTGTGGCAAAAAGCAAGCGCTGCGACGGCATGAAGTGCCGTGTGGGGTTGGAAAGTATGGATTCCGCCCGGCCTGTGCCAGCCCGGATTTTACTGATCTCAGAAGTGAAACGGAAAGGATTCCAATGCAATCCGCTACAGCTATGATCGGGATTGATGCGGGTAACAGCGCTGTGAAAGTCGCGTTACTGCGTAAGGGAGAGGTCGACCGCACTGTTGCCGTATCGACACGGCCTGTGGACCGTCTTTGCGGGGAACTTGTAAGTTATGCCGGGGATTTCAGTGGGATACCGGAGGCGGAGCTGGCCGTAGTCAGCTCGGTATGTCCTGAAGCGAATGCGGCTATTGAGAAGTTTGCACGAACGCTGGATTCGGTCCGGAGTTTTTTTTTCCTGGCCCGCAGGCATGTTCCGCTGAGGATAAGTACGGCGGTGACGCATCCCGACACGGTGGGCATCGACAGGCTGTTGTGCGGATATGCGGCTGCTGAACTGTATGGTTTTCCGTGTGTTGTGATTGGGGCGGGCACGGCCGTGACGGTGGATTTGATCGGCGATTCCGGCGAGTTTGAGGGCGGCGCTATCGCTCCCGGATTCAGGCTTGCAGCACGTTCTTTGAGCGAATGGACGAGTTGCCTGCCCGAGGTCGCACCGAAGGCGCCGGAGTCCATCTGCGGGCGAAATACGGAGGAAGCGATACAGAGCGGCGTATATCATTTTTGCAGGGGGGGAGCGACTATGCTTGGAAAGGGATTGCGCAGGAGTTGCAAAGGTGACGCCGTGACGGTGATGACGGGGGGGGATCTTGAATATCTTGGCGCTTTGGATGTTGGCGGAAGATGTTATTCCGACCCCCATCTGCTGTTCAAAGCGATCTGGCATATTGGACAAACAGGTCCGGAGCCGGGAGAGTAAGATCGTTTTTTTTTCGTCTCTTCCGGTGGCGAGGAAGGTCGGAACGCTCTTGTTCAGGGCATGCAGGAAGAAGCAGTCATAATTATTTTTTTGGTTGTGGAGGGTGATTGGCATGTTCAAGAGGGTCGTATCACAACTGACCGGGGAGACGTATAAGCGGAAATATCGGATTGTTCGCAAGATATTTACCGCGGCTTTCTCCGATGTCTATGAGGCTGTCGACAAAGACGACGGGCGGAGGGTGGCGTTGAAAATACTGAACGAAGCGGGGGAAAGGATAGCCGTAAGGCTTGACCGGGATGAAGAAGCGATGTGGGAAGGCGAGTTGCTGCTTTCTCTGAATCATCCGAATATCGTGAAGTGTTTTGACTGCGACAGCGGGAAGAAGTATTGGATTGCAATGGAATACTATAAATCCACGTTGCACTCCTATATTGCCGCAAATCGGGACGGGCGGGACGAAGCCAAACTGATCGGGATTTTTCACGGCATCGCGAGTGCCGTTGATTATGTGCACAAGCGGGGGGTGGTACATCGCGACATCGCTCCGGACAACATCATGCTGGCGGGCTCAAGTGCGAAACTTATAGATTTCGGTATGGCGATTCCCATCGGCTCGAAGGCTGTCCGGGGCAGGGTCGGCACGCCGAGTTATATGGCGCCGGAGATGATAAGGAAGACCGAATCCAAGCCCGGTGTGGATATCTACTCGCTTGGTATCGTGATGTATGAGGTGTTGACCGGCGTGAAGCTTTTTGCCGGGAGGCTGAAGGAAGAGCGCATGACGCGAGTCTTGAATGTGCACCCGTTATCGCCCTCCGAGCTTGAACAATCCTGTTCCCCTCAGCTTGAGGAGCTGATCATGCGTTGCGTCTCGAAAAAAGCCCATGAAAGGCCAAAGGATGCCGGGGAAGTGGTCAGGTTGCTGGATGCCATGCGCGACGGATAAGGCAAAAAGATTCATTTCCCGGTGTCTTCAACATTGTTTTCACGGTGTTCCAATTCAAGGAGGTGGCCCATTTTCTCGCATTTTGTCCGCAGGTAGTCGATATTTTCCTTGCGCGGATTGATATGGATCGGCACTCTTTCGACGATTTCGAGCCCGTAACCTTTCAGGGCGTTGAATTTGCGCGGGTTGTTGGAGATCAGCTTTATTTTCCTCACTCCCAGATGCCTCAATATCTGAGCCCCCAGGCCGTAGTCGCGTTTGTCGGCGGGGAACCCCAGTTTTTCGTTTGCTTCCACGGTATCGAGTCCCTGTTCCTGGAGCGCGTAGGCGTGCAATTTGTGTTCCAACCCGATGCCGCGCCCTTCCTGCCGCATGTACAGCACCACCCCGCGCCCGGCCTTCTGGATCCTGGCCAGTGATTCGGCAAGCTGTTCGCCGCAGTCACACCGGTAAGAACCCAGAATATCACCGGTGAAACATTCGTCGTGCACGCGGACCATGACGGGTTCCGGTATTGCTTTTGCCGGCGATTTGTCAGGACTTCCGATATCACCGCAGCATATGGCGATATGCTCTTTATTGTCCACTTTTGAACGGTAAAAATAGAGGGTGAACCGGCCCCATTTGGTCGGCAGATTGACCGATACGTTTTTTGAAACGAGATACTCGAAACTGTGTCTGTATCTTATAAGATCGACAATGGAGCAGATTTTCAGCCCGTGTTTGCCGGCAATGCGGGTCAGTTCGGGCAATCGGGCCATCGTTCCATCCATGTTCATCGCCTCGCAAATCACTGCGGCCGGTTTAAGGCCCGCTATCCGTGCAAAATCGACCGCGGCCTCGGTATGCCCGGCTCTGACCAGTGTGCCTCCTGTACGTGCCTGCAGGGGCAGAACATGGCCGGGGCGCACCAGATCCGCCGGCTCCGCATCGTCATCGATCATGGCCTTGATGGTCTGTGCCCTGTCATGAGCGCTCACGCCGGTGGTAATCCCTTCAGCTGCATCCACCGAGACGGTAAAGGGGGTGCCGTACCGGCTCTGGTTTTCGGGGACCATCGGCGACAGCTCCAGTTGTTGTGCTATTGCGGGATCGATGGCCAGGCAAAGGAAGCCCCTGATCTCGTTGATAAGGAAGGCAAGTTTCTCGGCGGTGACATGTTCCGCAGCGATTGCCAGGTCCCCTTCATTTTCCCTGTTTTCATCGTCGACAATGATGATAAATTTGCCTTTCCTGAAGTCCTCGATGACTTCAGGTATGTCGCTGAATATACATTCCTGCTCTTGCGTATCCATCTCTCCGTTTTCTCCCGCTTTTTGAATGTTGGTGTCTTGCCCGATGAACTTTCGCAGTTGAATTGGAAGAGATTATAACATATAATGGACACGATAGCATGTGAACACCAGGCAAGCCGGTGCCAAAGTGTTTCGGTAAATTTCCGCCGGAAATTCACTTTTTTTCGACACGAGATTATACAATGGCGAAACAGGAACCTTTGGGACGGAAGCTGATGGAGAAGGGGTTGATCGACAAGACCCAGCTGGATCAGGCCCTGGAGTACCAACAAAAGTCCAGCGAAAAAGCACGCATCGGCGAAGTTTTGTGCAAGTTCGGATTCACGGAGCAGAAAGAGGTGTTGAAGTGTCTGGGAGAGCAGTATGATGTTCCGGTGGCGGACCTGATGCGTATTAAACCGCAAAGCGAGGCCGTCGAGGCCGTGCCGAGAGATACGGCCAAGATGCACAACATCATGCCGTTGCGACTGCGCGATTCGCGATTGACGATCGCGATATCCGATCTGGACTTAAGCACGATCGACAATCTCCAGTTCATCCTCAATCGCGAGGTGAAACCCGTGCTGGCCATCTCGGAGGATATCGAGAAAGCGATCGAGCGGTATTACGGCCGTGAGGAATCCACCGTGGATACGATGTTGCAGGAATTTACCGAGAGCGAAGTTTCATTTGCGGAGCTTGCCGTTGAAGAGGAATCGGCGGGTGGGGGAGGAGGCGGGAACGGGGACGATGCAGCCATTATCCGCCTGGTCAACCTGATCATCGAGGAAGCGGTCAGCGCCAGAGCAAGCGATATTCATGTCGAGCCGTTGTCCAATCGGCTGCGGATCCGGTACAGGATCGACGGTGTATGCTCGGAGGTGGAGTCGCCTCCGAAGCAATTGCAAAATTCCCTGACGGCGAGGATGAAACTTATGTCGGGAATGGACCTGGCAGAGAAACGTCGTCCACAGGACGGACGTATAATCCTCAAATGTGCCGGCAAACCGATTGATCTGCGCGTTAGCAATATCCCGTGCACCAACGGCGAGAGTGTTGTTATGCGTATTCTGGACAAGGAATCGGTGAGGGTGCAGTTGCCCGAACTGGGTTTTCACGAGGGAGACCTCAAAAGGTTCCAGAATATTATCAGCCGTCCCAACGGTATATT
Organism: Candidatus Brocadiaceae bacterium; assembly: GCA_003551565.1. Classification (GTDB taxonomy): domain Bacteria; phylum Planctomycetota; class Brocadiia; order SM23-32; family SM23-32; genus PUMZ01. The sequence continues at coordinate 33,408 of PUMZ01000177.1, forward strand.
TTTGGTAACGGGACCGACAGGCAGCGGAAAGACCACCACCCTCTATTCCGCCCTGAATGCCCTGAACCGCCCCGACACCAAGATTCTTACCGCTGAAGACCCGGTGGAATACCAGATATCCGGTATCAACCAGACGCAGGTGAATACGAGCATCGGGCGCACGTTTCCCATGATTCTCCGCGCCATGCTCCGGCAGGCTCCGGAGGTTATTCTGGTGGGTGAAATACGTGATAAGGATACGGCGGAAATAGCTATGCGAGCTGCGCTGACCGGTCACCTTGTTTTCAGCACGCTCCATACAAACGACGCCCCCACGGCAATACCCCGGCTGATCGACCTGGGCATCAAGCCGTTTCTGGTCGCCTCTTCCGTCGTTGCCTCGATGGCGCAACGCCTTGTAAGAAATATCTGTAAGAATTGCAAAGAGCCCTACGACCATCCCGACCACTATTACCAGGCTCTGGGTTTAAATGTCGAGGATGCAAGGGAAATGGTTTTTTACAGGGGGGCCGGGTGCAACGCTTGCGACGGTACCGGCTACAGCGGGCGCACGGGTATATTCGAGCTGATGGAGATGACACAGGAATTGCGGGATATGGCTTTTGCCGGCGCCCAGGCGGGGGAGATACGCGCAAAAGCACGCTCGGAAGGGATGGTCACGCTGCTGGAAGATGGCCTGCGCAAGGCTCAGGCCGGCGTTACAACCCTGGAAGAAGTCATGCGTGTGGCCGGCGAAGTTGAATACGCCGTCTGAACCGGCGCAAACGACTGATGCCGCCTGTTCATGTTGTCCAAAACCCTAAGATAAAAGTTGGTTGATAAATATGATTCAAATGGAGAAGTTGCTGACGGCCGCTATACAGAAGGAAGCAGAGGACATAATACTGACCGTCGGACGGCCGCCGGTTTTCAGGCTCTATGGCGAGCTCAGAAGCTTGCAGACAAAAGTCCTGGAACCGGAAGATACCGTTGCATTGATGAAAAGCATTACGCCCGAGCACAAGCAACAGGAACTTCAGGAGATGGGTTCCACCGACTTCGGTTTCGCTTTCCAGAAAAAAGGGAGGTTCAGGGTCGCTGTGTTCCGCCAACAGGGCAATGTGTGTGTCGTACTGCGACTGATACCATGGCGGATTCTTACCTTTCGGGAACTCGGGCTGGACGAACGCATTCAAGAATTGCTGTACAGGCCGCGCGGTCTGATTCTGGTAACCGGCCCCACCGGCAGCGGAAAGACGACAACCCTGGCGACGATGATCGATTTCATCAATAAAAACCGCAGGGTTCATATTATCACGATCGAAGATCCCATTGAATACCGCCATGAGCACAACGAAGCGGTCATAACACAACGTGAACTGGGCGCCGATGTGTCCAATTTCAAGGAAGCGTTGCGGAGAGCGCTCAGGCAGGCCCCGGACGTCGTTCTGGTCGGGGAGATGCGCGACCTGGACAGCACGCAACTGGCCATCGCCGCCGCCGAAACCGGCCACCTCGTATTCTCCACCCTTCATACAAACAGCGCACAGGAGACGGTGGAGCGGATTATCGATCAATTTCCCTCCTCCCAACAGGAACAGGTGCGCACGCAGCTGGCATCCACGCTGGTGGCCGTCCTCAGCCAGTCATTGGTGCCCAAAGCCGACGGCAAGGGACTTGCCGCGGCATACGAGATACTGATCGCCAACAATGCAGTACGAAATCTTATCCGGGAAAATAAGATGTTCCGCATCGATTCCACCATCCAGACCAGCAGGGACAAGGGGATGAAATTGCTTGATGACGCCCTGATCGAACTCTACGGCAGCGGGGTGATCAGCCGGAACGAAGTCCTGACGCGCTGCCGCTACAGCGATGATACCAGCAATCGGGTGCGGGAGCTTGCCGTAGCCGAAGAGAGCGGAAACGGGTAGCTGATAATCGATATCTACGAGAGTTTATGGCTGAGAAAAATTACTATAAAATCCTTGGCGTCCCGCCACAGGCTTCGAGCGAAGACATCCACAAGGCATATCGGAAGCTGGCGAAGAAATACCACCCCGACAGAAACAAGGGAAGCGACGCCGCCCAGGAGAAGTTTAAGGAGATCAGCGAAGCGTATAACGTTCTTTCAAAACCGGAAAAACGGAAAAAATATGATGAGTTGCGCCGGATGCAGGAACAGGGCGGTATGGGCCCGGGCGGCAGGGGATTTGAGGATATTTTCGGATCCCAGCGGGCGGGGGCCGGCCACGCAGGTCCGGATTTTTCCGATACCGGTTTCAGCGACCTGTTCAGCAGTATCTTCGGGGAAGGCAGAAGCGCCGGGCCGGGATATGGGATGCGCGAACGCGGCCGTGATATGCACAGCCGTATCACAATCCCGTTTGAAAAGGCCATAAAAGGCGGGAAAGTCTCTGTCAGAGTGCCCCGCCAGAGTGAATGTGTTCGATGCGGAGGCACCGGTGCGGCGCCCGGCACCCGTACAGAGATATGCCCGAGCTGCGGCGGAAGGGGGCGTACAGCAAGCGGAAGAGGCGGATTCAGCATCGCACAAACCTGCCCGCAGTGCTTTGGCAGGGGCAAAATTATCCAGAGCCCCTGTTCTATTTGCCATGGGAGCGGCAATACGGAAGTGGAGGCGGATATCGACGTAAATATACCGCCCGGCATCGATGACGGACAGAAGCTGAGGCTGAAAGAGATGGGCGGGCAGGGCAGCGCGGGCGGAGATGCCGGCGACCTTATATTGGAGGTGGGTGTTGAAAAGCATCCCCACTTCGACAGAAAAGGCCTGGACCTGTATGGAACGGTTGAAGTGGATATGGTGGAAGCTGCGCTGGGCGCCATGAAGGAGGTCGATATCATGGACGGTAAGGTGACTCTGAAAATACCTCCGGGAACACAACCGGGCCAGAAATTGCGACTGAAAGGAAAAGGTATCAGGGCGAAAAACGGAAGGAGGGGAGATCACTACGTGGAAGTGAAAGTGAAAATCCCTGAAAACCTGACCGAGGAGCAGGAAGCGTTGTTGATGAAATTTTCCGGCGCCGGGTCATAAGTGCGTGATTTTGTAAGGAGGAGTTCGGCCATGAGAGACAATGCCAGGGTCCGTTTTTTTGTCAATCCACTGCATGTGCACCAGAGACAGACCGAGGGATATTGTTCGCATAATGCCTGGGCGCCTCCTACAGACGTTTATGAGACCAAAAAAGCACTGGTCGTGAAAATGGCGCTGCCGGGGGTGCGGGTCGGCGATGTCAGAATCCGGTTCGCTCCGGGCGTGATCGCGATATTCGGGCATAGAGATTTTCAAAAAGATACCGAAATACTGACATACCACAGGATGGAAATCAGAAGCGGTCGTTTTGAACGGAGAATTAAAGTCCAATTGCCCCTGGATCCCGAAAACACCACGGCAAGATATGATGACGGATTTTTGACCATCTGGATTCCCAGGTCCAATACGCATCTCCAGGAAGTCTATACCGTGAAGCTCATGCTATAACCATTCCGGGCTCTAATCTTCCCCTTCCAGGTTTACTTACTACAAAAGAGGTGTCACAGGTGGAGGAAAAGAAGAATTATACAGAAAAAAACGCTGAGCGTGAAGCCGCCGCCGGGGAAAAGGATGCGGCACAGGCGCATATAGATTCTGAACAGGATCCGAAATCTCCCGATGATATCGGGACCGAGGGAGCGTCAAAAAAATTTCCTTCCACCCTTCCCGTCCTCCCCCAACACGGAAATGTGGTCTTTCCCGGCATGGCCATGCCGGCGCATGTGAAAGAAGACAGATACAAGAAAATGCTCGAAAAGATTGTAATGAACGATAAGTTTTTCATTGCCGTTGCCGCCAGAGAAGGGGAAACATCGGCCGCAGAGGACGACCAGCTCTACAGTGTGGGCACCGCTTGTGTGGTTGTCCAGATGGCCCGCTCCTCCGATGGATCGGTACGTTTCATCGCACAGGGACTGCACAGGGCCGGGATCGATAAGCTTGAGAAGAAAGACTCATTCCTCCAGGCGAAAGTATCGTATCTGGAGGACCGGCATGAAAAAGACGACGAAACAGAGGCTCTGGTCAGGAACCTGAAACAACAGTTTCTGTCCCTTCTTGAAGGGCTTTCCGATGCGCCCGAAGACATCGATTCATTCATCGAAACCATCGACAATCCCGCGCGGCTCGCCGACCTCATTTGTTCCCATCTGGATATCGGGGTCGATGAAAAACAGGAGGTGCTGGAAACGCTTGATGTCAAAAAAAGGCTGACAATGGTGGGTCGCTTGCTTGCAAAGGAAATCGAATATATGCAGGTAACCCACAAGATTCGCAATCAGGCCATAGATGAGATCAACAAGGGGCAAAAAGAATATTATCTCCGCCACCAGCTGAAAGCCATCCAGGAGGAACTCGGTGAAACCGATGTACTGGGCGCGGAAGTCAATGAAATAAAAGAAAGGCTGGAAGGAAAGAACTTGCCGGCCAAGGCAAGAGAAGCCGCCGAACATGAATTGAAACGCCTGGAAGCCATCAATCCGGCCAGCCCCGAATATAATGTCGTGCGCACCTACCTGGATTGGATCCTCAAATTGCCATGGCTCGAAGGCAACGAAGAGAACCTGGATTTGGAACATGCCCGGGAGATCCTGGATGAGGACCACTTCGGGCTCGAAAAGGTCAAAGAACGCATCCAGGAGTTTCTGGCCGTGCGGAAGCTGAGAAAGGACATGAAGGGGTCGATATTATGTTTCCTGGGCCCGCCCGGGACGGGGAAGACTTCCATTGGAAAGTCCATTGCCCGCTCGACGGGAAGAGAATATGTGAGGGTTTCTCTGGGCGGGGTGCGCGACGAGGCCGAGATCAAAGGGCACCGCAGAACCTATATCGGCGCACTCCCCGGACAAATTATCATGGGAATCAACAAAGCCGGTTCCAACAACCCGGTTTTCATGCTGGATGAAGTCGATAAATTGAGCTCCGACTTCCGGGGCGATCCGGCAAGTGCATTGCTGGAAGCGCTTGATCCGGAACAAAACGATTCCTTCACGGACCACTACCTCGATCTGCACTTCGATCTTTCCAGGGTGCTGTTCATCTGTACGGCAAATATCCCGGATACCATCCCACCGGCCCTCAAAGACCGTATGGAGATGCTCGATTTCCCCGGTTATACCGAAGAAGAAAAGCTGAAAATCGCGGAAAAATACCTTATCCCCAAACAAATAGAAGCCCATGGGCTCAGTGAACAGAATCTCTCCTTCACCGGCGGCGCCGTATCACGCATTATCAGTGAATACACCAGGGAAGCGGGAGTGAGGAACCTTGAGCGCAATATCGCCTCCGTCTGCCGGAAAGTGGCCCGGAAAGTCGCCGCGCGCGAAGGCCATTCCCAGCGAGTGTCCAAAAGAGATGTCGACGATCTGCTCGGGCCGCCGCGGTATATACCCGAGGTGGCCGAACGCGTGGATGAACCGGGCGTGGCCACCGGCCTCGCCTGGACCTCGGAGGGGGGCATGGTTATGTTCGTGGAGGCCAACAAAATGCCCGGTGACGGCAAACTCACCCTGACAGGACAGCTTGGCGATGTGATGAAGGAAAGTGCTCAGGCCGCTATAACCTATATCCGTGCGCACACCGACCGTTTCGGGCTCGAGCCGGAAATGTTTCAGGAAAACGATTTTCATATTCATGTTCCCGCAGGGGCCATCCCGAAAGACGGCCCCTCCGCCGGCGTTACCATGGCGCTTGCACTGGTATCGCTTTGTACGGGCAGAAAAGTGAAGCATAACGTTGCAATGACCGGTGAAATCACGCTGAGGGGAAAAGTTCTGCCGGTCGGAGGCGTCAAGGAAAAAGCGATCGCCGCCAAACGCGCCGGACTGGACACCGTCATCATACCGCAGCAGAACGAAAAAGATATGCCCGACGTGCCCCGGCATGCAAAAAAGAAACTGGAGTTTCGCTTTGTGGACCGGATCGATGAAATCATGCCGATCGCGCTGGAGGATTGACGCGCCCGCAGGGCCTGCCTGCAGCAGGCAGGTCAACCGCCGTCTGTCCGGCGCCGATGCACACTGCAGGATCCGAAACCCCGAAGAATGCGCCCCACCATACTGTTGTTACATCCTTTATATTAATAATTGCCTTTGGTTGATGAAATATGCGGGTTAATACCGTCCGCTCCCGTAAGCCGTTTCATACATTGCCACGATATTTTCCGGCGGGCTGACGGCCTGGATGTTGTGGCAGGGGGCGAGGATGTACCCGCCTCCTTTGCCGAGGATATCAATGTTCTCGATGACTTCACGCCGCACCTCTTCCACGGTGCCGTAAGCAAGGGTGTATTGATTGTCCATGGCGCCGTGAAATACCAGATCGTCGCCGAAATCCTTTTTCAAACCCTCCCGTTCCATGCCGGGACAACGCCACTGGACGGGGTTTATCACGTCGGTTCCCGCCGCGATCAGGTCGGGCAGTACGGGTCTGACAGCCCCGTCGGAATGGGTGAGAACGTAGGCGCCCTCCGCGTGCACAAGATCCATCATGCGCCGCATTCCCGGCAGGAGAAATTGCCGGATATGATGACGGCTCATCAAAAGGCCTTCCTGCGAACCGAGGTCCTCAGCGACATAGCTGATCAGCACCTTTCCGGGGATCTGTTCGAAGATGCGGCGGGTTGATTCGTAAGCAAGATCGAAGAGCCGTTCCAGGCAGTAATGCACGATCCCGGTGTTGAGAGCCAGGTCCATGTAGGCCTGCTCCATGCCGCGCAGCCGCGTATATATCAAAAAGGGTTCGGAC
>PUMZ01000263.1 GCA_003551565.1 Candidatus Brocadiaceae bacterium
CGAGCCTGAAATACTGGGGCTTATTTCCAAAGAGTGCAAGAAGCGCACTGAAAGCATAGAGGCCTTTAAAAACGGCAACCGGCAGGACCTGGTTGAGCAGGAAGAAGCCGAGCTAGACATATTGAAGGGCTATTTGCCCGAGCAGCTAAGCCGGGAGGAAATAACCGAAGCTGCAAGAGAAGCCATCAGCCAGTCCGGGGCTAAAACCCCGCAGGAGAAGGGCAAGGTAATGGCCATCCTGATGCCCAAAATGAAAGGCCGTGCAGACGGCAAGGTTATAAGCGAAGTAGTAAACGAACTGCTTCAGGGTTAAGCAAAAAACCCGCCCCGGTGATACCCTTCCCCTATTAAAGTGTAACTATTCTTTCCCGTCCACCCCTCCCCAGGATACCGAGATCGCCGCGTCAGGCTTGCGCCTTCCTCGCGATGACATATGAATGCTTGCCCGCGATGACCTTGCCCATGGTCAACCACAATCCGGGTGAGATCCTTCGATCGCATTCGCTTCTCAGGATGACCGTGTTTACGTGTACGTTCCTTCGTCACCCATGTTTCTCATAACGCCGGGGCAAGCTACCGAATTGTCTTTGCGAGCTTTGCGAATGCAAAGCGCGGCAATCTCGGTCTCTGGGGTGGTGGCAGTAAACCGCGACAACGCATGTAAAAGCCCGAGAATTCACCCCCTACATTACCGAAAAAACAGGGGCAAACTACCGAATTGTGGTTGCGAAGCCGCCCCCGGCGGCTGCGGCAATCTCGGTCTCTGGGGAGGCAATAAAACACTTAACCACCTTAAGGCACCTGCCTCTTTACCCCACCACCAACCGAGATCGCCACGTCAGGCTCACGCCTTCCTCGCGATGACATATGTGTGCTTGCCCGCGATGACTTTACGTTTGGCCAGCCACAATCCGGGTGAGATCCTTCAACGCTATGCACTATCAGGATGACACATAGAAAACAAGTGTCATTCTGAACGAAGTGAAGAATCTCACGGGAATTGTGCATGGTAAATACGGAAACTAACTACCCTCCAATAACCTCATCGATAAACGGCTTCACATCATCTATCGGAACAGCAAAGTGCAGCCCTTCCCAGAACAAGTCGTCCCAATATTTGAAACTCAGCGTATTTATGCCTACAACCTCCCCGTCGGTATTAACCAGCGGGCCGCCGCTGTTGCCGTAGTTGATGGAGGCGTCGAACTGCAACCATTCTACATCACCAAACTCACTGGTAATCTCTTCCACCCCGAATTTCCTCTCCGTTGCCGAAATTATACCCGCTGTAAAAGAAGCCCTGCCTGAAAGCTCGGGCATAAATGGAAATCCAGCGGTAACTACCTGCTCTCCCACGCTCAAAGCCGAAGAGGAGCCCAGCTCTGCTACCGGGAAGTCGTCTCTATTGGAATCTATCTTAATAAGTGCTATGTCCAGCGTGTCGTGCCAGAATACTTGCTGTGAGCCGCCGTAAGTTTCGCCGCCGGCAAGAACAATCTCAAATGAATCTGCAGCTTCGAGAACATGAGCATTGGTAAGCACCCAGCCGTCATCTGAAACAATTACTCCCGTGCCATTTGGTATTGCGCTGCCCTGTACAATGGCATCAATCCGGACAACCGAAGGCTCTATGGCAGCCGCCGCCTCCATTATTGACCTTTCAAGAACTTCGATGGCGTCTATTTCGCCTTTAAGGCCGTCAACAATGCCCTCAAGTGAAGACAGGCTGCCCTGTAAATCGGAAACACCGGTCTCAAGTTCACCAACGCTGCCTTCAAGGTTTGAGACGTTGTCATCCAGGCTGGAAACGTCTCCTTCCAGTGCTGAAACCCCATCCTTGAGGCTTGAAATGTCCCCCTCGAAGCCGGCAACCAGGCTTTCAAGGGAGGAAACATCATCCTCAAGCCCTGAAAAGCCGCCTTGAAGGCTGAAAAAGTCTTCCTCCAGAGCGGCCATGTCCCCGTGCAGGCTGCTAAATTCAAACTGCAGGTCCTCCAGCTGTGTTTCAAGCTCAGACCGTTCGCCCCTCTCAATTGCATACAAGGCCCCGTTGGCAACGGTGCCCATGGTCAGAATAACCAGTATTGGAATCAGTATCCACTTGTTCATTTTTTTGCCCCCTTTTGCTGATTACCACTAAAATTATACTATCCATGATAAGTTGTGTATATAATATGCAGATTTTTCGGAATAGTTGCTGGACCATCAAGACATGCAATCTTTATTTACTTGCTTATAATACTTACTTATTATGGAAGTTCCAGCTATCATGTTATGTATATAATTTTCAAGAAGGTAATGGGGGTAAACAATTATGAGCCAGAAAACCAGAAAGGCTACTTTCAACCTGCACACAGAGGTGCTTGCTGCACTGAATAATGCAGTGGCAGATGGGGCAGCACCCAGCAAAAATGCACTGGTGGAAAGAGCGTTGATCAAAGAACTTAAGGAAGTGCAAAAACGCTCACGCCTGGCCAGGTGGCAGGAAGGAGCTAGAGATCCGGCTCTGCTTAAGGACATAAGTGATGTTGAAACAGCTTTTAACAAAGCTGATGCAGAAACTCCTGGAAGGTTAGACTGATGGAAAACTATCAATGGGCTGTTATGGAACCTGAGCTGGACCCTGTCATGGGCGCTGAACAAAAGGGAGCTCGTCCGGTGCTTATCGTAAGCAATGAAGAATTCAACCAGGTTATGCCCAACGTAACAGTTTTGCCACTCA
>PUMZ01000321.1 GCA_003551565.1 Candidatus Brocadiaceae bacterium
AATGTTATGCTTGTTGGGGAGCGTCTGCGCATCGCCGTTCGGGTCAATCCCCAACACGGTCATGCAACCTCAACCCCGTCGCCGGTACCTTATCTGGATAACCCGCCGAAATTCATCCCGATCGATATCGGGCGCCAGCTCTTCGTCGATGATTTCCTTATTGAATCAACTTCGCTCAAACGCGTGTTTCACCAGGCCATCAAGCACCCGGAGTCGCCGGTTCTGGTGCCTGAGACCAGGATAGAAATCAACGGCGGTGAATGTCCGGTGGCCGCACCTTTCAACGACGCCGTATGGTATGATCCGCGGGATGGGTTGTTCAAAATGTGGTATATGGCGGGATGGATGGCACGGCCTATGCCCAAAGCAAAGACGGCCTGCATTGGGAACGACCGGAACTGGATGTTCCAACCCGGAACTAACCGGGTGCTGCCGTATAAGTCACTTTCACGCCGCGACGGAGCTACTGTCTGGCTTGATCACAACCATGCTGATTCGAATGAACGCTACAAGATGACTTGTATAAAAGACGTGGGAAGACAGTTGAGCCGGTTTTCGGTCAGGTTAAGGAGGTTCGCCACTGTGAGCGATTTATGAGACGTGGTTCCGATGCATGTCGCAGCGAATGGTCGCTGATATGCGCTACTCATAATCTTCTGAAACTGTGGCGAAGTGGAAAATATGTCTTGGTTCCCACCAGAACCGGGAAAATATGCATGAATTGACAAAAAAAGGCTAAATTAGCTGATTTTTTGCCTATTTATTTGCATCACGAGCAAAAACTTGGTAAATTTAGAATAGTTTGGAATAAGCTGCATGAGAGTGAGGGAAATGAGCCGCCTTGCCCATGCAGATGTCCAATCCAACGCCATGTGTACGCGCGTTCCGCCGCCGCGTTCGCCGCCGGGGACGCTGCGCGGAATGCCCCGGGCGTCGAGGGCGAAGAAGCAGATTGCCAAACGGAAACCTGATGAGTTTTTCTAACGATACATAAACGAAACAAATACAGTAAAAGGAAGCCAGCCATGAAAAACAATGCCGATCGACCCATTGACCGTCGTTTTGTGCCTCCGACCAAGGGAATTGACCTCGAACAGGCCCTGAACTACCTGGATCTGCAAGCCGCAGGCGAGGAATTCATCTACGAACACTACACCTGTTGCCGGGTGCTCTATGTGCCCGGGGCGCGACCGCGTCTGGAGGCGGCCGCCGCGGCTGCGGGCGGAACCGGGAGTCAGTTGGAGGTGGCCCGCGCTCTGTCGCGGTGGGTTGCCGCGAATGTGAAGTGGGCCGGTTACTACCAGCAAGCGACGGGACAACGGCTTCCGGCCGACAGGGCGCCGACGGAGGAACAACTCCTTGATGCGGGCTACGGTTGGTGCAACGAGCAGGCGCGCCTCTTTTGCGCGCTGGCGCAGGTGCGCGGTCTGCCCGCCCGGCTGGTCTTCGCCGCCAATCAGGCCCGGCGGTACGGGCATGTGGTGGCCGAAGTGTTGCTCGACACGGGCTGGCTGCTTGTGGATCAATCCCTGGGGTTTGTTTTCGATTTTGAGGGCGCGCCGGTGCGGGCTTCACAGGTCTTCCACGATCCGCGAACCAGGGTGCGCTTTGCCCCGGTGTACAAGCGGTTGTGTAAAGAACTGCTTTCCGAACTCGGTCCCGGTTCGGAGGCCGATTTCGCCATGGCCGCCGCCGAAGAGCCGCTCGACGGCTTTACCGACCTGGGGTATCACAACTACTTCATCCATAATTAGGAGACCTTGGCAATGCTGATGCTTGAAACCTGCGGCACATGGCATGAAATGGGCGGGCAGATCGCCGAAGCGTTTAAACCCTGGTTCGACCCTGTGCTTGAACGGTTTGCGCCCTGGCTGAGCCGGGAACCGGACAAGTTCCGGTCGGCTATAGCCCGGCTGCGACGGCTGGTGCTGGAATATGTGCCGTATGTTGAAGAGGAGACACAGGGAATGGCGGCGGCGCTCGGCTGGGATGCGGATGTGATGCTGGCCGTAAAGCATAGCCAGCGCGGAAAGGGCCTGGTTCAACTGGTCTGTGATGATACCGGCGGCTCGCTGCTGCTGGAAATGACGTCTGGACAGCCGGTCACTGTCACCCCGCGGTGGCCTGACCGGGATTGGCAGGCATGCTCGAACTTCTGCCAGTCCCGCGGCCTGACGCCGGATGCCGGCCGGCGCCAGATTCATGGCGGCTACCGGGTGCTGGAGCGCCGCTGACTGGACGGCGCGCGTTGAAACCACCGCCGCCGGGGAATTCCGCCTGCCCCTCGATCTGCCGGGCGATTTCGAATTGCTCGCGCTTGAACTACGATATGAACTCGCGGAGGGAACATCCCATGACCACCAACCATGATCGTCAACGCACACCGGCGTCGGAGCCGTGCCGCCGTGGCTTTCGTACAGCCTCCGCGGGCGGATGGGATCAAGACGCGATCCCGCCGAACGCCCAGATGGACAGCCTGTACCCCTTTGTCCGAAAGGCGGCCGATGCCTCGTGCCAGGAGTTGTCATTCCTGCAGTCGCAGTTCAAGGATGTGGTGTCCTGGAGTAAGTCTTCAGTGAACCCCGTTAGGATTTGCATCTATACATCAATAATCGAAATCGGGATCGGGATCGAATAAAAATGGGTTTCGACCGCGAAAATCTTGAAGCATATCGGATTAAAGGTCAAAGAGGATTCTGTCACCTACAAAAGCACTAAA
>PUMZ01000106.1 GCA_003551565.1 Candidatus Brocadiaceae bacterium
AGTTTCTGCAGCTTCGGCAGCCCACCCAGGTGCCTCAGACCCTCGCCGGTGACTTTCGTGTCAATGAGCCAAAGCTGCCACAGACCCTCAAGCCCCTTCAGGTACCTGAGGCCCTCGTCGGTGACTTCAGTGCGGTATAGGTTAAGCCTCCGCAACTTATTCAGCCCCTCCAGGTATCTGAAGCCCTCGCCGGTGATTCCCGTGCGGCTGAGGCCAAGGTAACGCAACTCACCCAACTCCCCCAGGTGCCGCAGGCCCTCGTCGGTGATTTCCGTGTCGTAGAGCTGAAGAATCCGCAGCTTATCCAGCCCCGCCAGGTGCCGCAGGCCATCGTCAGTAATTTCCGTATTACTGAGACCAAGCCTCCACAGATCTTCCAGTCCTTCCAGGTGCCGTAGGTTCTCGTCGGTGACCTTAGTACGGCTGAGCCACAGTATCCGCAGATTCTCCAGCCCCGCCAGGTACCGCAGACCCTCCCCGGTAACTGGGGTGCGCAAGAGCCAAAGCTCGCGCAATTTCTTCAGCCCCTCCAGGTGTCTCAGCCCCTGGTCGGTGACTTGCGTGCCGCCGAGCCGAAGCGTCCGCAGCTCCTCAAAGCCCTGCAAATGTTCCAGATGTTCGTCCCTGGTGCCATGGGGCAAGTCCAGCCCGGGAATGCCCTGGCGGCGCACCACCCCGGCAAGGGCCTCCCAGTCCAGCTCGTCGGCGTCGGCCCGGGGCTCTACCCACCAATGAGTGCACTCGGGAACCGCCAGCGGTTCCTCGGATGGAGTCCGGCCGAGGAAATTCCGCTCCCGATCCATTGTCTCCCAGTCAATGTTCTCGGCCCATACGGAAAACCGCATCTCGGAGTTGAAGGTCCGGGGGCCGAAGGTCTCCCGCTTGTCAACTTCCGGCTCCCGCTCCCAACGAATCCATGCGTGTTTCTCCGGATCACCCGTGTCGGCGTAGATATCGGTATCTTCCTCGAAAAACGGGTTACTGATCTTATCCGACGGGCCGCTGTCTTCCGGTTTAATAAAGTGCACGCTGCCGTCGGCAAACAGCACGTTCACACCGTCACCGTGGTTGAGCTGCCATGGCGGCCGGTCGGCCATTACAGGCCGGTTCGGGTCGGCGTTTTCAGGCACTGCAGGGTCAATATAATACCCCACGCCTTCAGGATCGTCAAAATCTATTTCCATGTCAGGATTTTCAGGGCAAACCAAAATCCGCTTGTCCTCTAAAAAACCTTCTTCTTTCAGAGTACGGAACACCTCGCCGCCGGTCTCACCTTTCGGGAAACGCCCTTCATTTTCGTTGGCATACATGTGGAGAACCAGACCCAAATGGCGCAAACGCCTCGCACATTCCGCGCGCTTTGCAGTATCCCGGGATTCGGTCATTTGCTCCCGTATCGGGGGGATAAGATTCAGAATTTCCGGCATCTGGTCTTCAAGCCTGAAGCTGAGCCGCAGCTTGTTGTCGTCTATTCGTTCGTATTCAAAAGCCTCGGCAACGAGCCGCCCGTGGTGAGGCATGTCCAGTTCTTCCCGGATCAGCGCGGGAACCATGGCATAGAATTCGGAAATTCCCTTATACAATTGCTCTATGGTTTCCTCCCGGGAGCTTTCGGAAACAAGCCAGGCGTCAATACCGGTCATCTTCTCCCCCGTGAGCCGAACACTGTATGTACCTTTCGAAAAAGCTTGTTCGTCAATACCTTCAACCACTTCCTTTTCCCCCGATTTTTCCACGTTCCCCCTCTCGTCAATAGTGACTTCGGTATAGGCGAAGCCTTTGATATCCCCCCTCCATTGTGCCACAAAACCGTCGCCGTCGCCGGAGACGATGCTGATATCCTCATAGTTGACGTCTTTCATACGATGGAAAACATCGGGGGCCAAATCCAGACTCTGCATATCGCTCGCAAAGGTATTGTGCTCGGCCCGATGTATTCTCTGTGCAGATCGAACGAAATGCAATGCCATCTTGACCGCGTCCCCTCTGACCCGGATGCCCGGAGGAACATCCGGAATCGGTATTTCCCATGCTCCCCATATAATCCCCTCCATATCAACGTCTTCCAGTCTGCGGGATAATCCCTGCGATATTCCCTCTCTGGCTTCTAAACGATCAAGGCTATCGTTTATGCGGCGGGCATCCGTCAGCAGCACATGCCGTTCGTCCAGATACGCTGCGGCCGAATGAGCGAAAAAGATCACTTCTCTGTTGCCGATCTGCTGCGTTGTACATTCCACTCCATGTTCCTGAGACAGGGCATGTACAATCTCTTCAAACAACTTCGGGCTCAAGTCGGTCTTTATCACGATCCCGCCAATTTCGGAAACACCGCGAATAGCGCCGTGGTTCGAAAAGATAAGGGCCTCACGGAAGATATCGTCCACCTCCAGGTCATGTTTTGTCAACATCCGGTATATAACGGGCAGGTCTTTTTCCAGTATATCTTCCAAAGCCTCTCTGATATAACCGGCATCCAGGATTTTTTCAACATTTACGTAATTCACAAGTGTTGTATCCGAAAGGGCCCGGGCGATGAGCGTTTCCGGTTCTTCGGCGTTCACTCGAGGAGCGCCACTGAGCGCAGCGCCACACACCAGCAATATCCACACAGCGGCCATTGACTTCATTTTTCTATTCAGCATGGAAACCTCCTGAGAAAAAAATTGAAATTTGCGGTAAAATCCGCTTACGTTTTCACCACCGCGCTCAATG
>PUMZ01000170.1 GCA_003551565.1 Candidatus Brocadiaceae bacterium
CTGCCCGTCTTATGTAAAATACTCCAAAAACTCCTGCTTCCCCCAGCTTGACCGGCTTTTAGTGCAAAACCATTTAGAACGCGGCAGTGCTCAGCTTCAGCCGCCCGCTGACTGCAGGCCCAGTCCACCAGTCCCTGCTCCTACCGCTATAAACGGCACAGAAGACGGCCCCTCCTGATCTCCGGCTGGAATCCTTATCAGGACCTAAGTAACAGGCTCTTCTGCCGTCCGAAACCCTCTACATGTATCTGCTGGCCACTATCCACCGAGAGCACCGCATAGGCATTTTGGTCTCGGCCGTCACCTTCAACCATTGCCTGCAGGGTCAAATAGTGGATCCCGTTGAGCTGCTGGTAGTATCCAGCATGGTAATGTCCCTGGATTACCGCCAGGACGTTCCCTGCTGCTTCCAGGATCCCCCTGGCTTCTGGTGCATTTTGCACAATGTGGGGATCGGTTGCTCCCTTCCAGAGCCTGTGGTCCAGGTTCTGATGGATAAATACGAGAGTCCCGCGTCCGCCCGCCCGCGCCAGGTCAGCTTCCAGCCACTCAAGCTGGGCACGATTGAGGCAGGAGTCAGTCCAGTCAAAGCTCCCGCGGGCATATGCCTGCCCTTCAGCGGTGAAATTCGCATCCAGGACAACAAAGTGATACCCGGCCTTATCGAAGGAGTAATACGACCGGGCCGGGCCGGCACCACACTCGTGCAGAAACTCCTCCTTTGTAAAGGGCTCCAGGTCGTGGTTTCCGAGCACAAAGTGCCATTCACCCGCATAGCCTGCTGCCACTTCCCTGGCTTCCTCCATACACGCCCGCGTCAAATCGATATCGTCCAAGGAATCGATCAGGTCACCAAGGCATACGACGAAAGACACGCCCTTATCTCTGAAACACTTGACACTGTCCCGCATTTTGGCCAGTGACTGACCGCAGTAGCGGTTCCCATACGTTTTCCCGGCGGCATAGTGGGGATCTGTAAAGACCCCAAAGGTTATCTCACCGGCAAGACCAGTCTCTTTATTTACACGTGTGCATTCGGACATGGCTCAATCCCCCTGAGTTTGGCGTGGGACATCTAAAAGCATGGGGTGGTGGGCATAGCCCACCACCCGTGCAAGTTACTCGTCATAGCGTGGTTTTACCTCGTCAACGATTTCCTCATCGTTGGGGTTTTCCTGGACAATACGCGAAAATTCCTCAGCTGTAATATCGAGTTTGTCAAGCAGTTTCTTATCCTGCGGACACGGATAGATATAATCTTCAATCGTCCCGTCAGCCTTGGCCCGGGCCTTATCGATCATGCGCGCCAGCCAGGGGATTCCCCCAATAACCTCATCACGTCCACGCGGCTTAAATGCCATCTGTTCTCACCTCCTCTATTCAGCAAAACACTACGAACGCCTTGTACTCCAGGCGCTGCGCCAGGCGGCGGTTGCCGGATGCCCAGCGCCACGGGAACCCCAGAGCTCACTTACAGTCAGCCCCGCCTGGGTATGAATATTCCACCTTCGAATGGCCACTGCAGCAAACAGAAGGTAGTGGGCATCAACTGCTGGCGTAAAATCGAGCTCTCCCCGCAACACCGGGTGCCAGCACAGGTTGCCCTGTGGATCCCGAAACCGGGTGGTGTACTGCCACAGGCGTCGGTGATGCCAGTCCAATCCCACAGACTCAAAATCCAGGAACACAAAGCGGCCGCCGGTCTTAAGCACATTATAAGGATTGTAATCCAGACTGCCAAAGGTGCGCGGTGCCTCCACCGCCAGGTCCACCAGCTGTTCCCAGGCCCCGGCAGCATGCTCTGGATAAGGCGCCCTGGGGCACAGCCATTCACCCAGCTCAGACATCTGATCAACAAATTCATCCTGACGGCAGTGTGTGGCGTGGTCTTCAAGGGCGGACTGCACTGCCTGCCAGGCCCGATGCATCCTGTCCCACGACTCTAACAGTGCAGGAACGGCCGCCTCCAGCGCTTCTCGAGGCATGGAACCCAGCCTGACACCATCAACATATTCCATTATGAGTAAGCCCCTGGGATCGTGTTCTACAAGCCGCGGGACCGGGGCCTTTTCTTCCACCAGAGCCTCCAGGGCAGCCGCCTCACAGCGGGCGGTACTGGAAGTCTTACAAATTTTTAAGACGAGCTGTCTGCCGTCCTCGTACACCAAGCGGACCACCCGTGGGTGAGGCTCCCCATGATGGAGTACGGGTTGACGCCCGGCTATTCCCTGAAACCACTGCATACGCATCCCTTCTCTTATAGTATATTACTCTCCAGGCATGTTCGCATCCACAAACTGCGCAACAGGTGAAAAAAGCCTGCGAACAAGGTTACCTGGGCGTAGCCGCCTCGCCTTGGGTCTTATCTTCAATCTGAAAATTCATCGATATGCCTTCGCGGAAGGCCGACCTGGGCACTATAAAAAATTACCAGTGTTACAGGTTTTTACATCACACCTTTTATCTGGAAGACATAAGATAGTAAAAAAAGAAGGGGAGGAAAAAATATGCCCAAAATTCCTAAGCCGCCTAAATGCCCCAAAGGAAAACTTTATACGGTGAAACCCGGTGATACCCTTTATGAGATCGCCCTGAAGTTCAGTATCCCTCTGCAAAGGCTAAAGAAGGCCAACCCGCAGGTTAAGAACCCGGACCTGATCTTTCCGGGACAGAAGATCTGCATACCCAAGAAAAAGAAACCGGATCCTCCTAA
>PUMZ01000389.1 GCA_003551565.1 Candidatus Brocadiaceae bacterium
CTTGAGCGCGTAAAAGCGGAGGTGCACAGACATGGATAAGCAAGGGGCAAATAGACTCAAGCGATACCGAGGCCAACCAGCGCCGGAGTGCTCTCACTGCTCCACGCGACTTACTGCGATATACGAGCAAGCGAGCGTGCGGGCGTACTGCCCGAGGTGCGGGCGGCAGGGGCCGAGTAAGAGCGACTTTGCGGCGGCGTGCGAGGCGTGGCGGTTGAAACACTCGGCGTGAGCGTATACATTGTAATATATGGCGAGTGGACGACCGACGAAGTACAAACCCGAATACGCACGCATGGCACGAAAGGCGTGTCTCATGGGGGCGACCAATGACGACCTCGCCGAGCTTTTCGACGTTGCTACATCAACGATACACGAGTGGCGCGACCACCACGAAGCATTTTCGGACGCCATAAAACAGGCGAAAGATGAACACGATGCGCAAGTAGAGCGTGCACTATTCGAGCGTGCTACCGGCTACTCACACCCCGAGGTGAAGGTATTCCACGATCAAGGCGAGATATACACGTGGGAGGGAGTCAAGCACTACCCACCCGACACCGCCGCCGCGTTTATATGGCTGAAGAACCGTCAGCCGCAACGGTGGCGAGATAAGCAGGAGATCGAGCATTCCGGCGGTGTGAGCGTAACCATTGGCAAAGATTTCCGCGGCCTCTAAGCCGTTTTCCACCGACGACTACACACACAAGCAGCGCGAGGCGCTTGAGCTATGCCGCTCGCAGGCAACTCGCATACTACTGCGTGGTGGCTCTCGAAGCGGTAAGACGTTCCTTCTCGTATCGCTGATATTCGTTCGGGCCATGATGTACCCGGGGAGCCGCCACCTCATAGCGCGGTTACGCTACTCGCACGCTCGGGTGTCGTTGTGGCTCGATACGATACCGGCTGTTATCGAGGCTATGGGTATAAAGCCTATATGCACCCCGCACGAGCAGGATAGGTACTACACCGTCGAGACAGAGCACGGCACGAGCGAGGTGTGGCTTGACGGACTCGACGACAAGGACAGAGTTGATAAGGTGCTCGGTCGCGAGTACAACACGATATTTGTCAACGAGATATCTCAAATAGCATACGACACCGTAACCACGCTACTAACGCGACTCGCTCTCAATATCGAGGGGTGCGTCAACCGGCTCTATCTCGACTGCAACCCGCCGAGTAAGAGGCATTGGTCATACAAGCTGTTTCTCATGGGCATCGACCCGCAAACAGACGAGCCGTTAGACAACCCCGACGATTACGCGACGCTACAAGTCAACCCCGACGACAACCGAGAAAACCTACCGGCGAGATATATCGAGACTACCCTAGCAACGTTGCCCGAGAGCAAGCGGCGCCGGTTTTATCTCGGCGAGTACGGAGACACTGAGGGCACCGTGTTTACCGATTGGGATATCGTAGACGAGGTGCCGCACGAGTTCGCGCGACACTGCCGGACGAGCTACGGGCTTGACTTCGGTTTCAGCGTGGACCCGGCTGCGCTCGTGTGGATCGGTGTCAACGGCAACGACGGGTACATAGACGAGTTGATATACGATACCGGCCTCACCAACCAGCAGTTGGGCGAGCGCATTAAACGCCTCGGGATAACCGACGTGATACGCGCAGACTCGAGCGAGCCGAAGAGCATCCGCGAGCTGTCACAGATGGGCGTCACGGTTAAGGGCGCGGAGAAGGGACCGGACTCGGTGCGCTATGGCATAGATTGGATGCAGTCTATACAATGGCACGTGACGAAGAGGTCAACCAACGTGATAACGGAGCTCCAGGAGTATCAGTGGCAGACAGACAGTGAGGGCAAGTCTACGGGTAAGCCGGTGGACGATTGGAACCACGCTATTGACGCAATCCGGTACGCAGGCGAGGCGATGCGCGCGCGTAAGCAATTTTTCGTAGGACGGGCAAATGAAATTATTCGGACGTAACAAACCGGTCGCGAGCAAGAGCTATAAGATTCTCGAGGCGAAGTCTATCACCGCATTTGAAGGCATGCCGCGCGTCGGTTGGCAGGCTAAGTGGAGGTCATTTACCAAGGACACCGCCGTCGAGGAGGGGTTGTTGCGTAGCACATGGGTGTATGCGTGCATACGTCTGCGTGCGGCAAACGTAGCCTCGGTGCCGTGGGTAGTCGAGGTGTCTCGAGGCGGCGAGTGGGAGCCAAGCGAGGAGCATCCACTTGCACGGCTCATTGCTGCGCCTAATCCTACCTATGACTGGTCGGAGATAATGCGCCGCGCTGTGTATATGCTCGACCTGTGCGGCGATAACTACATGTCGATAATACGCTCCAACTCCGAGGGGTCGCCTATCAACGTGTGGCCGCTTGTTCCTCGCAAGGTTGAGGTGCTCGCCGACCGCATTGGTGTTCACTGGTACAAATATCATGACAAGCAAGGGCGGCCGCTACAGATACGGGCGCAGGACTTGGTGCACCTTCGATACACGCACCCCGACGACCTGTTCTTTGGCCTCGCACCGCTTGAGGCAAGCGCACGCGCGGTGGACATCGACGAGGAGGCCGAGCGGTGGCAAAAGGTAAGCCTGCAAAACATGGCAGTACCGCCGGGCGTTATCACGATGGAAGGGGACACGATAAGCCAAGAGGAGTACGAGCAGACAAAAGAGTGGGTGCGGGAGCAGTCAGGTGCGGACAACGCACGCAACCCGTGGGTGCTCGCTAACGCCAA
>PUMZ01000085.1 GCA_003551565.1 Candidatus Brocadiaceae bacterium
ACCCTCAATGATCCTGTGCGGATCGCTCTCGAGGACACTGCGATCCATGAAAGCACCCGGGTCCCCTTCATCGGCATTGCATACCACGAATTTCTGTTCACCGCCCGCTTTGGCGACCGTACTCCATTTCAAACCGGTCGGAAAACCCGCCCCTCCCCGGCCACGCAGGCCGCTCTGCGTGATTTCGCCCACGACTTCTTCCGGAGTCAGCTCGGTTATCGCACGCATGAGACCGCCATAACCGCCCGCTGCAACATAATCCTCAAGGCTGTTCGGATCCGTGATGCCCGCGTTTTCCAGCACCACCTTCTGCTGCGAGCGGAAAAACGCCATATCGGAATCCAGAAGCCGCCTCTCAACAGGCCCGGAACCGAGGCTCTCAACGATATCGCCGGCATCCTCGGGAACAACCCGGCCATACAGGATCCCGTCCGGGTAAATAACGACCATGGGACCGGCCGCACACAGACCCATACAGCCGGTGCTTTTCACCAGCACCTCACCGGCAAGTTCGCGCTCCCCGATCGCAGACTCCAGGGCCTCCACAACTTTTTCACCGCCCGATGAACGGCAGCCTGCCGCTGCGCAGACATGGATCCTGTACTTGTACGACCGCTGCTTTTCCTGATGCTCGCCGGCCAGTTTTTCTAACTCTTCAGGCATCATTCTCGGTCCACTCCCCGATAGTATTGATGACATCCTCCGGGCTCTGATAGCCCGCCACTTCACCGTCATACACAACCGCCGGAGCCAGACTGCATGCGCCCACACAGCGCGCCGTCAAAAGGCTGAACCGACCATCCTCGGAGGTTTCTCCGGGCTCTATACCGTAATTCTCTTTGACCGCTTCAATAATATCACCGGCCCCCTTGATGTAACATGCCGTGCCCGTACACACAACGCACGCATGTTCTCCCTTGGGTTTGAGTGTGAAAAAATGATAGAAAGTGGCAACGCCATAAACGACGCTCGGGGGGAGCCGCAGGCTCTCGGCGACATAAGCCAGAGCCTCATTCTCCAGGTAACCAAACACGTCCTGAACCGTATGCAGCACCTCGATAAGGGCGCTGCGATGGTATCCATGACGCCGCATCGTTGCATTGATCATCTTCCACCGCCGATCATCCGATGGGGGTTCCGCTTTTTTTAATGCCATGACAACTGCTCCTGTCAAGCTTGAATATTTCCGGCTCCGGCCGCCCGCACAATCAGGGGCCGCTCCGCAAGGGGCCTGTCATTTGCACGGCGGAAGTTTCTGGGTGATTTCCGCCGCCAGGCGTTCCGAGTCCACGGGTTTCTCAAGGAACTCATCCACAGGCAGCCATACCTCATCGGGGCCGAAATGGAACGGATATTCCTGGTTCACAGCCGTAAGCATGATGATCGGAATGTTCCGGGTTGCTTCCTGCTCGCGCAACCACCTTGCCACTTCAAACCCGGCCTGTTCCGTTTCCATCATGACGTCCAGCACGATAAGATCAGGCATGATATCCAGGATCTTTTTACGGCACTCTGCACCACTGCACGCCGTGAACACTTCATACCCTTTTTGTTCGAGCATGATCCTGTTGAGCTCAACAAATTCTGCGTCGTCGTCAACAAGCAGAAGCTTTTTCTGGGCCATTTTGTTCTCCAACGTTTACCGTTTTCGGGGCGCTTTCGCCAAAGAGTAGAATTTTATCAGAAACCACAACAGGAAACAACTAAGCCCCATCTGAACGATTTGCGGTGAGTGCTGCATTCTCCGGGGGCATAACCGGTAACCCGCCCTATCTCCAACAATTAAAATGTCTTATTCCGGATAAACGGTTGCGCGCGGTCGGAGTATTTGCCTGCTGAGGAGGCTCAGCGCGTCCGTAAACGGCTTCGTCACCTCCATGCCCCACAAAGCTGCTCTGCAGTCACGCTTCAGGCAACGTATCATTCAGGCAAAGAATCAAAAGAGAACCAGATCCCTGCTCTGTTGTCCCCGGCCTTCAAAGCAGCAAGGAGTTGCGCGGGTACGAGAGTTTATACTATACTACGCGCAAAGCAATTGTTGCAAAAGGAGACCTCGTCATGGTTTTGCATTGTTGATGGATCATCAGAAACCCAGATTGTTATGCAGCAAATGTCTCGGATTCGGAAGATGCCGCTACAACGGGGATGTTATTCCCGCTCCGTTTGTGGAGAAGCTGGGCAATTTCTGCGACATCACAGCGGTTTGCCCGGAAGTGGAAATAGGATTGGGAGTGCCGCGGAAGCCGATCAGGATAATGCAGCATAAAACAACACAGCGTCTCATTCAGCCGGAAACGGGCACGGATGTTACCCTGGACATGGTGGATTTTTCCCGCCGGTTCCTCGGCACTCTCGGCGAGGTTCACGGCTTCCTGCTCAAGTATAAATCACCGTCCTGCGGCCTGTTTTCGGCGAAATACTATCCGGAAAAAGAGGGCGCCGGCGCCTCAGGCAGCGGCCCCGGTTTTTTCGGCAGAGCCGTTCTCGAGAGATTTCCGGGTTACCCGGCGGAGACGGAAAAACGCCTGACCAATTTTGAAATCCGGGACCATTTTCTCATCAGGCTTTTTACATTATCCCGATTCGAGACCCTCCAGCGCGGACCCGATGCAAAGTCACTGGTTCATTTTCAGGCCAGTAACAAACTGCTGTTTCTGGCGCATAGGGAGCAGAATATGCGCGAGATGGGCCGGCTCGTGGCCG
>PUMZ01000071.1 GCA_003551565.1 Candidatus Brocadiaceae bacterium
GACTTGTTGTAAAAGCCGTATACCCCGAACTCTATTCACGCAAAGACGCAAAAAAATAATCGAAAAAAGAACTGGAAATATCTGGATAGCCCCCGGGTTCTTATGCCGCCTGCCGGACCCCGGGGCACCGGACTGAGGCCGGGCAGGCCGCATTGGGGACAGAGCTTCTCATCGTCGGTAAATATTCAGTAAACCCCGCCAGCTCACGATAAAGAGGATTTACTCGCAATCTATGACAGGGGCCGCCCCGGAGTTACTGTGGATACAATAGACCGGCGGTGCGGGGGCGAGCATCGGCTGATCACGGCGCTCGTTGCCGATACCCTGCAGACGCAGATGCACCCTGGTTTGACCTTCGGTGATGTCCTTGTGCAGAAGATAACTGGCATACACCCAGCGCCCCGGCTCCGGTTTCAGACCGTACCACTCGCGGTCCCAGATTTTCTGCTCGGTTATGTATTCCGGCAGTATCCAGCGCCGATTGCGGTCAGGATCGTCGTGGAAGGTCTCGAGCGCGATCAGATTGCCGCGCTCGGTCATCATTTCCGGCTCGCTCTCCCAGAGCTTAAGGGTGATCCAGTTTTGCCGATCCGGATCGACCGCGATCTCGAAATCGACATAGCCGCCATCGAACTCGTCCGTGTTCATGATGCGTCGGGCCGTGCCGCCGTCGGCCAGCGGACGCTTAAGGTTGAACTGCGGCCAGCTTCCAATAAATCGCTCGAACTCGACGTAGAAAGGACGCCTGATTTCCACCACCGAAGCCTCTTCATAGCCCGCCAGCGGGTAGGATTCGGGCATGTCCAGGCCGCCCACCCGCATTTCTCGGATACCCCGCGGTTCGCCGTCTCCACCCGCCGCAAACTCGATGCGGATAGAACGGGCTCTTGTCGGCCGCGGAAAAACATAGGTCTCCAGCTCCTCCGACTGCCCCTCGCTCTCGCCGCTGTGAACCTCGTGAAGGTCAGTGGCGTCGGAACGGGGCTGGTGGACAACTCTGTAATTGTATTTCTGCTCACCCAGCCAGCGAATGGAAATCTCTTCAATCTCCATCGGCTCATTCAGTTCCAGGTCAAGCCACTGTCCGCGATGCATGGGGTGCGGCGAGCGGCCGCGAACCTGCCAGTGGGTATCCATGTCGCCGTCGACGGCACGCCATGGTTCGTGCCCTTCCTCATAGTCAGAGGCGCGCGCCGCCATAATCCATCGGTCGGGATATTCTTCGCCGACCACCGGGGCGTGTTCGGCCGAAACATTGTGCGCCCGCTCCGAATCGGGATCGCCGAGATTGATCGTCGAGCTCGCGGTTGGGCGTTGGCTTAAATTATCAGTGGCGCAACCGCCCGTAACGACCAATGCGACAGCTAAAAAGCCCATCTTAATCATTTGGCTTGAAATCATCTCGCCCTCCGTGTTTTAGTATTGCTGAATTAAGTTCGTTCTATAACCGTTTACTTTTTCAGGTAGAGCACAACCGTAGTCTCCGGCCCGAGTTCGACCGGTTTGCCCAAATCCACCGTTTCGCCTGTGGCCACGTTAACCGCCTGCACGACCCCCTCAGGAATTTCCAGCTCGTACGTGCTCTCCCGGTACGTGCCTTTTTGAGTGGTATTCATACCTATAAGGTAGTCGCCGTATCGCAGTCGGTAGAAGTAGGCGAGGTTCGCACGGCGGGCGATAGCGTTAGGCATTGCCGGCCACTCCTCCATCCCGGGCGGCAGCGGCGGCAGCTCGTAGCTATCGACACCCCCCCTGAAAATACCGGAGGGCGGGCTATAGGCTTCGAAATGAGCGTTGACCAACCGGTCTTTGTCTGGCCGGGTATAACGTAATATTTGCCAGTCCCGAGAGACGCCGGGGTACAGGATGCCATATACCCGGGTTTCGCCGTGTCGGAAGGCGTAGGCGCCGACCTGCTCGTCGCCGTAGACGACATCCCCCTCCCGTTCCGGCTCCATCGCCAGGCGATAGTCGGTAGGCGCGATCTCCAGGAATTTTTTGTAGGCTTCATAGCCGGGGTCCCGACCCGCCTGCAACTGCAACTCGCCCATGCGGATGGCGGCGGGAGTGCCCAGCGCCGCCGCTTCGCTGACACCGTAGTAGCCACCCTGGCTGCCTGGATAGCTCGCGCCACGCCCGTGGGTGCCGAAAACCTCCATGGTCCGGTAGCCGTCGGCATCGTTGGCGGGATAGCGGAAGTAGGAGCAGCGGGCTTCGAGCCCCAATGCAGCCCGCTCCTTGAGTTTCTCGCAACCGGTTCGATGATACCAGCTGAGCACTCGCCTGAAAGCGTCTCCGTAACCATGCGTATAGCCAGTTTCGCGCCCCAGTCCCTTAGGGGTGACTACATAATAGGGAAACCCGCCGGCGTCGCCTTCGATGCCGAACTTGCGCGAGCGCAGCGGCTCGATCCCGTTCGCCTCGTGAACATACCACATCGCCTGCTGTTCTGTCAGTGCCCGCTCGTCGCCCAGGTTACGCAGGGCCTTCTGGGTGCCGTAGAGCGTGTTGGCAATATGCTGCGGCTGGTTGGTGTAATGGCGCCGGTCCTTGCGCCGCCAGACAAACGCCTGGTGAAAAAAGTCGCCGTACGCCTCGCGCCGACTGACTTCGCGCTCGCGCCCGTCCGACCCCTTGAGCGTGATCGGCTCCTCGAGCCAACCCTTTTCCTCGAAAACATCATGCACTGACACAAGCGCC
>PUMZ01000341.1 GCA_003551565.1 Candidatus Brocadiaceae bacterium
CCACCGGCCCGGAGGCGGCACATTGGGGATTTGCGGAGCTTCGTGCATCCTGGCGCCGATTCCGTGTCCGGTATACCTGCGCACAAGTCCGTAACCCGCCTCCACCGCAACAGATTCGATAGCAGCAGAGATCTCGCTGACACTCACACCGGGGTGTATCGCTTTCAAGGCCGCCTCGAGGGCTTCTTCGGTCTTTTCCATCAGGCGCACCGCCGTTTCGGAACACTTTCCTATCCCAACCGTAACCGCTGCATCGCCTGCAAAACCGTCCAGAAACACTCCCACATCGATGCTGAGCATATCGCCCTCTTTAAGCACCCTCTTGCCCGGTATGCCATGGACGACCTCGGAATTGATGCTGGTGCATATGCACGCAGGAAATCCCCTGTAACCCTTGAACGCGGCCACAGCGCCCCGCTTCGCGATCGCCTCCTCCGCAATTCCGTCAAGTTCTCCGGTCGTCACACCCGGTGAAGCTTCACTTTTCAGCAACTCCAGCACCTCGGCAACGATCCGCCCCGCCTCCCGCATCCTGCTCAACTGGTCCGGAGTCTTTGGTATTATTTTTGCCATCATTCATCATTCATCAGGCTCTTTATCAATTCTTCCGTCGCCCCGGAAACTTCCGCGGGGGATCGGGTGGCATCCACCGTCTTGAGAAGCCCCGCCCTCGTGTAATATCCCACCAGCGGCTCCGTCTTCTCCTCGTATTCCCTCAGTCTCCTTTCCACGACCTCCCTGGAGCTGTCGCTGCGCACAATAAGTTCATCCCCGCACCGGTCGCATACGCCTTCTTCGGCCGGAGGCATAAACTTGACGTGGTAGTTCCGCCCGCACCCCCCGCAGACCACACGGCCGGTGAGACGCACCATGGCATCTTCATGCCCCAGCTCAAAATAAATCACTCCGTCCAGTTCCTCGCCACGCGCGTTCAACATCTCCTCCAGCAGCCGGGCCTGGGGGAGAGTTCTGGGGAAACCATCCAGTATGAAATCCGGCTCCTCCTCGAGCACCATGCGGCCCACCACCCGGGCCGTCAGTTCATCGGGGACAAGCCGGCCGCCGTCGAGGTACGACTTAACCGTCGCACCCAGCTCCGATCCGCCAGCAACCGCGCGGCGAAAAATATCGCCGGTCGAGGCATGTTCGAGATCAAAGCGCTTCGCCATTTCCGCCGCCTGGGTGCCTTTCCCGGCGCCCGGCGCGCCTAAAAATACAAGCTTCACAAAAAAACCTCCCAATGAAATCAGCGCCGGCGGCGCGATCGCCTGCCGGCCGCGCCGGCCGCAAACCCGCTGTAACGGCGCATCTCGAGATGCTGGTTGATCCTGCTCATGAGATCCAGCGCCACCCCAACAACGATCAATATGCTGGTCCCGCCGTAGATGGTAACCGCCCCGAGAGGTACGTTCATGACCTCGGCCACAAACATGGGCAGCAGTGCAACGCCGAGCAAAAAGGCGCTGCCGGCCAGCGTGACTCTGTTCATGATGCCCTCCAGGTAGTCGGTGGTCCGTTTGCCGGGCCTTATCCCCGGGATGAAGCTGCCGGATTCCTTGAGGTTATCACTCATCTCCTGAGGGTTAAACATGATAGCGGTCCAGAAATAGGAGAAAAAGAAAATCATTATGCCATAAAGAACGATGTAAGTAAACGAAAGGTCCGTGGGGCTTACGGCCTCACTGATAAAATGGAAGAACCTGTACCAGAGGCTGTCCACGTCCTGAATCGCCCCCGTCGCCGAAGCCGCCACAATCGCCGGAAACTGAAGCAAAGCGCTGGCAAAAATCAGCGGCATCACCCCGCCCTGATTCACCCGCAAAGGCAGATAGTGTTTCTGACCTCCATACACCTTTGGCCCGCGTACATGCCTGGCCTGCTGCACCGGAATGCGCCGCTCTCCGCGCGTGATATAGACGATAAACATCACTATGGAAATGAACAGCGCCACCAGAAGCACAATCTTCAACAGCGCGCCCTGCTGGCTGTCGGCAGCTGCGATATCTTCCCCCAAAAGCCTGATCTGGCTCGGCAACCGGGCGACGATGCTGATCATGATCAGCACCGAGATGCCGTTGCCTATGCCGTGTTCGTCGATCTGCTCCCCCAACCACATCAAAAACACCGTCCCGGCCATCAGCAGAAACCCGTTACTGACAGAAAACCACATCGAATGCAGAAGCGATTCAGCAACGTAGTCGGGCACAATACCGAACCCGTAAAGACCGCGCACCATCACCATCCCCTGGAACATACAGATAAAAACCGTGGCGATACGGGTGTACTGGTTGAGCTTTTTCCTGCCGGCCTCGCCCTCTTTTCTCAGTTTCTCGAAGGCCGGCACGACATTTCCCAGGAGCTGAAATATGATCGACGCGCTGATATACGGCATCACACCAAGGCCGAAGATGGCCCCGTTCGCCAGTGCACCGCCGGCAAACATATCGATCATGCGAAAAACCGTCCCGGCCGTGGTATCGGCGGCCCGTCCCAGCTCTGCGGCCAGCGCGGCGGTATCCACTCCCGGCAGCGGGATATATGTCCCTATCCGCGCAACCGAGAGCAGAACAACGGTAATCACAACTCGCCGGCGCAGATCCTTGATATGCCAGATGTTCGATACTTGCTCTAAAACAGGCATTTCGGCACTCGATGAAAAGATAACTGACTCAAACCCACGTATTCTGCTGGTATTGCCTGCAAACAGCAGATAACCACAGACTGAGGACAGAGAAACATAACGGACAGCAACAGGGCGTTATTCCTCCTCCGCCTCACCCGGTAGCTCCGGTTCGACCGTCTTCTGCCTCATTTTATTCCGCACCGGCTTTGCCGGACCCGGAAGAATCTCGCAACTCCCTCCGGCCGCCTCGATCTTCGCTTTCGCACTTTTGCTGAACCTGTGCGCGCTGACGGACAGGGGTCTGTCGAGCTCGCCTCTGCCCAGCACCTTGACACCGTCCTTTCGCGGCCCCTTCAGGATGCCCCTCTCCCGCAGAAGATCGGGCGTCACGTGCTGGCCGGAATCAAATACCGCCAGCCGGTCAATGTTAACGGCCGAATATTCCTTCCTGAACGCAGCATTGGTAAAACCTATCTTGGGCAAGCGCCGCCATAACGGAATATTACCGCCCGTCATATTCCGCTGACTCCAGCCGCTGCGGCTGCGCGCGCCGTCCATGCCACGGCCCGCGGTCTTTCCATGACCGCTTCCTTCACCGCGTCCGATACGCTTCCGCTTCCGCCTCGGGGACGTTCTTGCCTTAGCTTCTGATAAATCCATAATCTTCCTCTTCACTCAGCGTAAAAACCTTCCGGACACCCCCAACCACGCCATCAAAACATTACGCCGACGGGCGTTTGTCTTAAAATTCAGGGGGTCTTCATCTTTGACGTTCGCCAGCCAAAAGCTATTGCTATATCCAGTTATGATTCGTCCTGTCCCGCAGCATCACCGCCTTCGGGCCCGGATGCTTCTTTTCCTTCACGGCGCATATCATCGCCGTCACCATCCGCCCTGCTGCCGTGGTCCTGCAAGGAACTTTCCTCCTGTCCGGCCTCCGCGCCTTCCCCGGACGCTTCGCCCGCTCCGGCATCAGACCACTGGGGATGCTTCAAGTCGATCTTTATGCCGCGCAACTCTTCCACCTCCTGCGGCGGGCGCATCTTTTTCAACCCGTCCACGGCGGCCTGGGCCAGATTGATAGGATTGTTCCGGCCCAGAGACTTGGTCAACACGTTATGTACGCCCAGCACCTGCAACATACCCCGGATCGTGCCGCCGGCTTTCACACCGGTGCCCGGCGCTGCGGGTTTTAACAGCACCCGCGAAGATTTGTGCTCGCCTATCTGCTCATGACTCAACGTATCACCGATCAGCGGCACCTCAAACATGCTTTCCCTGGCCCGCTTGTTGGCCTTCTCTATTGCCAGAGGCACACCTGTGGCCCTGCCGTGCCCCAATCCGATCCTGCCCCGTCCGTTACCCACGGCCACGAGGGCGGCGAACGTAAGATTCCTGCCACCCCTGGTAACCTTGGTATGCATGCGGATTGTCAGCACTTCCTCCATCAATCCGGAACTGCTCCCTCGTTGCGCCATGTAACCTCCACGTACGTTTTATGATATGATCATATCCGATACTCCGATAATAACCGGGCGCCACGCAGAGACGCCCGGTTAAAACGGCTTCTTTCCTTCACTCTTAAACTCTTCTCTGACCCCTTCCGCAAGCGCTTTCACCCGGCCGTGGTATTTGTACCCGGAACGATCAAAAACCAGGCTCTCAATACCCGATTCAAGACATTTCCGCCCGAGTGCCCGCCCCACCTTTCCGGCGGCGTCGACGGTGCCTCCACCGGAAAGTCCATCCCGCATCTCGGCACTGAGGCTTGATAACGCCAGCAGGGTGCAACTATTCCAATCGTCGATCACCTGGGCATATATCTGCTCATTGCTCTTGAAAACACACAGCCGCGGTCGCCGGGGGGTACCCTCCAGCCTCTTGCGTATATGCCGATGCCTTCTGCGGCGCATCCGCTGTTTTTTCTTGTTTGCGTCCAATGGCCCTCTCCTCACTGCTGTCCTTTACACTTGTCAACTTCATTCCACATCATTCAAGACCTGCAAACGCCTTGCCCTCTTTGCGCAGCACACGTTCGTCTGAATACCTTATCCCTTTGCCTTTGTACGGCTCGGGGGGGCGAACCTTCCGGATATCGGCGGCAAACTGCCCGAGTTCTTCTTTGTCGATCCCTTTGATCCTGAACCGTGCAGGATTCCCGGGCTGGGCGGCCTTTTGTTCCACCTCGACCGTGATATCATCCGGAATATCGAACCGCACATCGTGACAGAACCCAATCCGGAGCACCAGCTGATTCCCCTGGACGTCCACGCTGTAGCCGGTGCCGTGGATCTCCATCAACTTCTCGAATCCCTTGCTCACACCTTCCACCATATTGGACAGCAAACTCCTGTGCAGACCGTGCATCGCTCGCGACTTCTTATCCGTCCGGCTGCAACTGACTTTTGCTTGCTTGCCCCCGGAATCGACTTCCACAGCAAGTTCGGACGGGATGTTATGGCTCAGTTCACCGAGTGGCCCTTTAACCATCACCCGGCCCGAGCTTTCAATGGTGAACTCGACCTTTCCAGGCAGAGTTATGGGTCTTTGCATATTCGACATTCTTTCGACCTCAGAAATAAAGCAAATTACGGGTTTCCCTCATTCCACACTGCAAATCACTTCCCCGCCGACATTCAGTTTCCTGCACTCCCGGTCACTGAGGATACCGCGGCTTGTCGAAACGATCTGTATCCCCATGCCATTGGCAACATAGCCAAGGTCCGAGACCGAACTGTACAGCCTCCGGCCCGGTTTGGAGCGCCTCTGGATCTTCCTGACCACCTTCTTGCCCACCGGCCCGTATTTGAGATAAATTTTCAGAATCGACTGCGCCCCTTCCCCGGCCACCCTGTAATCCCCTATATAACCCTCCCGCTTGAGAACGGCGGCTATCGCCTCCCTTTCCTTCGAAGCCGGCATCTGAACCGTCCCGGAACGGTTGGCAAGAGCATTGCGCAACCGGGTCAGCATATCCGCTACAGGGTCTGTCATCATTTTTTTATCCCTCGATTCTTCTGTTATATATCGTTATCGATTCTTTTGAAAGCACCTGCCCCTTTTGAACCGCCATGATCCATCGCCGGGGGCCCGTACCGGGCGGCCGCTACCAGCTCGCCTTCCTGACACCGGGTATTTTCCCCTCGCTGGAAAGCTTGCGAAAACAATGTCTGCATATCTTGAATTTCCTCATGTAGGCCCGCGCCCGGCCGCAAAGAGCACAGCGGTTCACATACCGGGTGGGGTACTTCGGGTCTTTCCTTTCCGCCTTGACTATCTGTGTTTTTCGCGCCATAACAGAAACATTCACCTCAACTTAAATATCCGGCGAACCACAAATCAATACGCTCATTTTCTGAACGGGAACCCGCACAAATCCAACAACTTCCTGGCCTCTGCATCGGTTGTTGCACTGGTGCGGACCGTTACGTCCATCCCCAGAACATTGTCAAATCGGTCCGGATCCACCTCGGGAAATACAACGTACTCCTCCAGGCCGAAGCTGTAATTACCGGTCCCGTCAAACGAGGTGGGAGATAATCCCCTGAAATCCCTGATCCTCGGGAGCACAATATTCACCAGGCGGTCAAGGAATTCATACATCCGCCGACGCCTGAGCGTCACCTTGCATCCAACCGGCATGCCGGCCCTGATCTTAAAACCGGCCACGCTCTTCCTGGCCCGGGTGATAACGGGCTTCTGGCCCGAAATCAGCGAAAGCACCTCAACGGCCTCGGTGAGGATCTTCTCATCATCTTTTGCGGCCCCCACGCCCATATTCATCACCACCGCCTGCAAACGGGGCAGAGCCAGCCTGTTTTCGATACCCAACGCCTCCATAAGCTCCGGCGCTATCCGCTCATTGTAACTGACCTGCAACCTCGGATCCGCCGGCGGTTGAACCTGTGTTTCCGCGTTTTCATTCATTACAAGGCCCTTATCGACATTATCTCAAGTTTAATCCCGCAGTTCTCATTCCGAGCCTATGGGATTTTCGCATTGAACACATACACGCGCCTTACCGCCGTCCTTTTGCCTTCTCCGCCCTACACGGACCGTGCGCCCATATCTTTCACACTCCCGGTTCTGGCAGATCAGCATGACATTGGATGCATCGACCGGCATCTCCTTCTCGACCCGCTCACCCTGGCGCCGTCCACGCTGACCGGCCTTCTCATGAACGTAATGAACGTTCACGTTCTCCACCACCACCTTGTTCTCGCCGGGCATCGTGCGGAGCACCTCTCCCCGCACCCCCAGATCGTTGCCGGCTATAACGGTTACCGTGTCGCCGGTACGGACATGCAGTTTTCTTCTTGCCTTTGTTTTCTGTTTTTTAACCATTTGCTCAGACCACTTCCGCTGCAAGGCTTATAATCTTCATGTAATTTTCCTGACGCAACTCCCGGGGCATCGCACCGAATATTCGCGACCCCCTCGGATTCCCGTCTTCTCCGAGCAAAACCACCGCATTGCCGTCGAAACGCACATAACTGCCGTCACTGCGCGGTATGGCGGACTTGGTCCTGACGATGACGCCCCTGACAACTTCTCCCCGTTTTATCTCGCTGCCGGGGACGATATGCTGGACACTGCCCACTATGACATCACCTACACTCGCATAGCGGCGGCCGGTGCCCCCCAATACCTTAAAACACCTCATCGTCCTGGCACCGCTGTTATCGGCCACCCGCAGCAGTGTCTGTTCCATGATCATAGCTTCACCTCAAACTCTGAGTACTTCCTACCCATAACCCGGCTCACCCGGGTGAGCCGCATGCTAAATGCATTGCGATATTTTACAGGCTCCGTGCCCGCCTTTTAGCTGCAGAATTGCCATCAGCACGTTACCACAACAAACCAAACTCCAACTCACCGGGGAACCTCCTGTTGACTGCACAACCAGATGCCCGGCAGCACTGCAGGGAGTGACCCACACGCACTCACAGTTCCACACGGGCCGTCTCTGCCGCGCGCTTCTTCACACTCACCAACCTCCACGATTTATTCTTCGAAATCGGGCGTGTCTCCTCGATCTCTACAAGATCCCCTTCCTGCGCCTCGTTACGGGCATCATGCACCGCAAAACTTGAATTGTAACGGACATATTTCCCGTAGCGCCTGTGCTTCTGCAGACGCTGCACCACCACCGTGATGGTCTTGTCCATTTTATCGCTTTTGACTATCCCCTGAGCTCTTCTTCTCATGTTGCGCCCTCACTGTCTGTAGCTTTGTCGTCACCCACCTCCCTTTCCCTGAAGATCGTCAGTATGCGCGCAATATCCCTGCGCAATTTGCTCTTCTCCGTCGTATCGGGTTCTTCGTCGGTATGGAACTCCGACCGCAACTGATACAGCCTCTCGCGCATACGCTTGAGCTGTCCTTGCAACTCTTCAGATCCCAGCTCCCGCAGTTCACTGGCTCTCATACCTTTAATCTCCGTTCCACCATTTTTGTTCTCACCGGCATTTTTTGCGCTGCCCGGGCAAAAGCCGCCCGCACAAGCTCCTCCGGCAACCCACCCAGCTCATAGATGATCGTGCCCGGCTTCACCACCGCAACCCAGTCAACAGGCTCCCCTTTACCGGTGCCCATACGTGTCTCAGCGGGGGTGGCGGTAATACTCTTATGGGGGAAGATACGTATGGTCAGCTTCCCTTCGTCGCGCAAAAAGTGCCCGATAGAGGTCCTGCCCGACTCGAGCTGATGCGAGTTGATCCACCCGCCCTCCAGCGACTGCAGGCCGTAGTCTCCGAAAGCAACCGTGTTGCCCCTGCATGCCTTGCCTTTAATATTCCCCCGCTGGCTCTTGCGGTATTTTACCCTTTTAGGCATCTTTGCCATTTTCGGCCTCCTCCGGGTGCTTTGCCCCGGGCGGCAAAAATCCATTGTTTATCCAGACCTTAACTCCTATGCTGCCGTATTTCGTTCGCGACTCGGTAAAACCGTAACTGATCTTTGCCTTGAACGTGTGCAACGGTATGCTCCCCCGGTGCTCATAAACGCTCCTTGCAATCTCCGCACCGCCGAGGCGCCCGGATATCTGAATTTTCACACCCAGAGCGCCCGCATCCATGGTCGTATCGGCCATATTTTTCAACGTCCTGCGGAATGCCGAGCGCCGCTCCAATTCACGCGCCACATCTTCGGCCACAAGCTGCGCATTCAACTCCGGCTGCGACACCTCCTCGATACTGATCTCCACGGGCTGGGTGATCATATCCTGCAAATTCGATTGCAGCCGCTCAACCTCACGCCCCTTGCTCCCTATCAGCAACCCGGGGCGCGCGCTGTGTACGACAACCTTCACCTGCTCCCTGCCCCGTTCGATATCGATCCTCGAAATACCTGCAAAATCGTAGTTTTTCTTGATGTAACGCCTTATCTTCTCATCCTCAACCACATAGTCACCGAAATGCTTTTTGTCGGCATACCACATCGACTGCCAGGTTTCGGTAATGCCTATGCGTAAACTTATCGGATTGATCTTCTGGCCCATATTGCCTCCGCTCAGGTTTGGTCATCCACGACTATCGTTATATGGCTGCTGCGACGGCGCTCCACAGTGGCCCGGCCGCGGGCGCGCGGGCGGAACCTGCGGCGCGTATGTCCCTCATCTGCTACGGCCTCCTTCACTATAAGGTTCTCCATGTCCGCCTCAAGGCTTTCGTCCGCATTCGCTATGGCCGAACGGAGCGTCTTGTCCACCATCACCGAAGCCCTTTTGTTTGTCTGGCGCAGTATCTGCATCGCATCCTCCACGTGCTTGCCGCGGATCAGATCCAGCACATCCCGAACCTTTCGCGCCGACATCTTGGCAAACCTGTATCTCGCTCTGAATTCCATATCTGCTCTCCCCACCTGTGCCGCTCATTTACATGTGTTTTATATCGATACAATGGCTCCGCGGGGCTACACCCGCCCACCCATCCCTGCACCACCTTCTTCACGCCCTCCACCCCGGGCATGCCCCCGGAATATGCGGGTCTGGGCGAACTCACCGAGTTTATGACCCACCATGTCCTCGGTGACAAGAACCTTCGCAAAACTCTTGCCGTTATGGACCATAAACGTGTGGCCCACAAAATCGGGAATGATCGTGCAGCTGCGGGCCCAGGTTTTGATCGGCTCCTTGCTCATCGTATCCTTCTGGTCCATCACCTTTTTCAGCAATTTTTCGTCAACATACGGCCCTTTTTTTAAGGATCGGCTCATCTGCGCTTCCTCCCCCTTACGATCAGTCGGTTGCTGTAGCGTTTCGGCTTGCGCGTCTTGCCGCCCTTGGCCGGCACTCCCGTGCGCGATACGGGATGCCTGCCGCCATTGCTGCGGCCCTCTCCACCGCCCAGCGGGTGCGCAACGGGATTCATCGCCTTCCCGCGCACCTTCGGCCTGCGCCCCAGCCTGCGGCTCCGGCCGGCCTTGCCCAGCTTTATCATCTCATGTTCTATGTTGCTGACCTGGCCGATCGTCGCACGGCACTTGCCGTGAACGCGGCGGACCTCCGTGCTGGGCAGGATCAAATGCACGTACTCGCCCTCCCGCGCCGAAAGCTGCGCCGCCGTCCCGGCGCTGCGCACGATCTGACCGCCCTTCCCACGGGTCAGCTCCACACAATGGACCATCATGGCCAGTGGAATGTTCTCGAGATTCATGCAATTGCCGGTATCCGCCTCCACACGGTCTCCGGCAACAACCCGGTCTCCCTCCCCGAGACCGTCCGGGGCAAGGATATATCTGAGCACGCCGTCTTCGTATTCAAGCAACGCTATGCGGGCGCTCCTGTTCGGATCGTACTGGATCGACTTCACCTGCGCGCCGATACCATCGCGGTCACGGCGCCGCCAGTCGATCATCCGATAACGCCTCTTGACACCGCCTCCGCGGTGGCGCGATGTCATGCGCCCCTGGCTGTTACGTCCCCCGGTGCTCTTCAGAGGCCGCAACAGGGATTTCTCCGGCCTGGAATCAGTAATATCACTGAAATCGTAACCGGTCATATTCCTTCGCCCGTTCGTGGTCGGCTTGTATATTTTCACAGCCATCACCCTTCTCCTTTCAAATTCACAGCTTGCAATCCATCAATAGCCGATATCGATCGAATCCCCGTCCCGGATCGTCACCATCGCCTTCTTCACCTCCGGGGTGCGCCCCCGCGACCAGCCCCGGCGCCGCATCTTGCCCGGTGTGCGCAACGTTCGCACCGCGACAACCCTGACATCGGGATATAACTCCTCCACCGCGGCCCGGACCTGAGTCTTCCGGGCCCTGCGATCGACCTCGAAATGATACGTATTCGTCCCCTGAATATCGGTCATACTCTTCTCGGTATGCAACGGTCGTTTGATTATATCATGAGCTTCCATGTTCTCACCCGGCCTCCACAGTTTCTGCGCCCTCGCCCGCCGCTCCCGCACAGCCGTCCACGGCGGCATCGAAAGCTTCCCGGACAAATACCACTTCCCTCGCCTTCAATACTGCATAGGCGTTCAATTCGCAGGCCGCCATCATCGAAGCGCCGCGGATGTTCCTCGTGCACCGCCACAGGAGCGGATCATGCCGCGGTGTGACAATCATGAAACTCCGCTCAACGCCTATATTTTTCAAAATCTGCGCCACCTCACGGGTCTTGTGCAAAGCCGGCTCCATGGTGTCGATCAGCTTCACTTCACCGTCCAGCGCCTTCCCCAAAATGGCCGATGCCAGGGCGCGCTTGCGCATCTTTCTGTTCAGTTTCTTCGAATAATCCCGCACCTTCGGTCCATGTGCCACGCCGCCCCCGACCCACAAAGGGCTCCCGCGGCTGCCGGCGCGCGCATTTCCGGTCCCCTTCTGCGGCCATGGCTTGGCGCCGCCGTAGGCCACCTCCCTGCGTGTTTTGGTTTTTGCCGTGCCCGCACGCCTGTTCGCCTCATGGGTGATAACGGCCTGACGGAGCAGATCAGCATAGATCTTTCCACCAAAAAGGGAGACGGGCAGGTCCAGAGTCTCCACCGTTTCGCCGGCCATGTTATAGACAGGAATCCGGACCGTTTCAGGGATGTTATTGTATCTGTTCATGTCTGTTCCCGCAGATTATCATAGTCTTATTCGTTCCAGTCCGAGATAGACCCGGCGCGGCATCGGTCAGTTATTTTCCGCCTTGCGCACCATAACATACCCACCGTTGCTCCCGGCAACCGCCCCCTTGACAAGGAGCAGGTTGCGCGCGCCGTCGACCCGGACCACCTTGAGGTTCCTGCTCGTCACCCGCTCGTTCCCCATCCGCCCGGGCATCTTCCGTCCTTTGATCACCCGCCCCGGGGACGTGCCCGGGCCGACCGAACCGGCGGTCCTGTGAAATTTCGAGCCGTGGGACGCCGGTCCGCCCCTGAAACCGTGCCTCTTTACAACACCCGCAAACCCCCGCCCTTTGCTGACGCCGACCACATCCACCGCCGAGCAGTGCGCGAACTCCTCGACCGTCAGTTCCAGCCCCGGCTCACACTCCCCCCCGCCATCGCCAAGTTCCACATCCCGGAGGATCCGTTTGGGGGTAACACCCGCCCTGGCAAAGTGCCCCTGCAAAGGCTTCGGTGTGTTCTTGCGTTTGCGCTCATCAAATCCGATCTGCACCGCACCCTCATCCTCCTTCACCTGCACCACCGCGCATGGCCCCACACACAGCACCGTAACGGGAACCGCCTTGCCCGAATCATCAAAGACCCGCGTCATGCCTATTTTTTTTCCTAACAGCGCCTTTACCATAGCATATCACTTCCTGCAACTGTGGAATGTAACCCAGTAACTGAAATGTAAAAAATACGAAACCCCCCCCCGCTATTGAGAAAATACCCGGAGCGTTGCTTTCGGCTCG
>PUMZ01000032.1 GCA_003551565.1 Candidatus Brocadiaceae bacterium
CGTCAGCGTTCGCCCTCCCGGAAGTGGAGGTGCTTCCGTAAATGTTTCTGGCACAGGGACGCAAACTTCGGCGGCAGTGAATTTCCGCTACCGCCATGAACAAGAGAGTTCCCTGAATGTCTGGCTGGAGGCGTCCGACGACAACGCGGCAACGTGGGGCAAAATTTCGGTGCAGACGCTTTCCGGAAATTTAACGGTCCAGGCGACCGCCGACTGGCAGAATGGCGTGCTTAATTGGGGACTGGGGGCCGATTTGCCAGGTGAGTTCGACAGCGAGTTGATAGTGCGTTTTGCAGCGCAGGCCGAACCGGAAGAAGAAACCGGGGAATACATGCTCGTGGAAGTTACTCCCGGTCCGGACGCCGACGAGTACCCGG
The DNA here is from genome assembly GCA_003551565.1 of Candidatus Brocadiaceae bacterium. Lineage (GTDB taxonomy): Bacteria > Planctomycetota > Brocadiia > SM23-32 > SM23-32 > PUMZ01. The sequence goes on from PUMZ01000032.1 coordinate 378, forward strand.
TCTCCTATCTGGAAGAAGAGCCTTCCAATCTGCACACGCTCCCTCTTTACAAGACGAATTGGATCCTCCTGCGCCGCGTGCCCGGCGGCATCTACGTTCGCGGTTCGTCCGAAGGGGAACTGGGACGCTCCTATGGCGAAGACCAGCACGAGGTTACGCTGACGAGGGACTTCTATGTCAGCGTATTTCAGGTTACGCAGGCGCAGTACGAATTTGTCACCGGCGACGACCCTTCGGATTGGAAGGGCGGCGACCGGCCCGTCGTGAATGCCTCTTGGCAAACCCTCCGCGGCGGGGTGTGGCCGGGCAGCCCGGCCGGCACGGGCCAGCCCGCGTCCGGGAGTTTCATCGGACGCTTACGGTCAAGAACCGGCGGCCTGCCGTTCGATTTGCCCACCGAGGCGCAATGGGAATACGCCGCCCGGGCGGGGACGACCACTGTCGACATGCCGTGCCATCTCAAGCGTATAAGAATACGCCGCCCGGGCGGGGACGACCACCTCGCTGAACAGCGGCGAGAACATCACCACCTCAAGCGGCACATGCCCGAATTTGAACGAACTGGGCCGCTACGCGGGAAACTGGCAGGACGGCAAAGGCGGCTACGCGGAGCGCCACACCGCCGTCGGCAGTTACCTCCCCAACGCCTGGGGCATCTACGACATGCACGGCAACGTGTGGGAGATGTGCCTCGACTGGTTTGGGTGGTACCCCGCCTCGTCGGCTACCGACCCGGTTGGCACGACCTCGTCCCCCAATGAAATGCGCGTGATGCGAGGCGGTTCCTTCGCCAATTCCCCGGCGAGTCTCCGCTCGGCCAATCGCTCCCAGTTCGACCCGACGGTGGCCGACCCCCGCATCGGTTTTCGCATCGTCCTCTTTGCACCCGAAACGACGGTGCGCTCAGCGCCTTCGGTTCCCTTCCTGGCGGATACACGGGAACCATGGCAGTTCCGTGTACTCACCCCCGAAGGATCGGGCGCCACCGACCCCTCCACCGGTGAGCACGAATATGGATTGGACGAAGGCGTCACCGCCTCGGCCTCGGCCGCGCCGGGCTGGGAGTTCAGCCATTGGCTGCTGGACAGCGCCGCCCGCTACTCGAATCCCCTCGCCATCTCCCCAGGCGGCGAGGGCGAGGTCAAGGAACTGAAGGCCGTCTTCGTGGAGGACTTCGTGCCCGCCCCGCCCGCCATCGGCGTCGAAGACTCCATCCCCCCTGCCAAGGACCGCTTCATGCCCTTCGGCCGCTGGGCCGTCGGTCAGAGCCGCACCGAGCAGATCACCGTGCACAACCTCTCGGATGACCAGAACCTCGTGGTCGAGGGCTTGGACCTGCCCGGGGCGGGCGATTCAGGGTATATCGAGAACTTCCAGGACGGCCAGGCGCAGGGATGGGCGCCCTCCGACCCCAGCCTCTGGGAGGTCGTGGACGGCGAATACCGGACGAAAGTTCCACCAGTCGCTCAATGGATATACTCCACGTACACCGACCAAATTTGGGCGGATAGCGTCCTGGAGGTAACGCATCGCAGAACAGGCCATTCCGGTTGGACTGCTCGCGTTTATGTGCGTGTATCGGAGGATTTTGTGCCCTTTCAGTCCGGATCGGCGTATTCAGTTTTCATCTCAGGAGGCAGTTTTTGGGTTTCCAGGTATGTCGGAGGGCAGCGATCTTCGTTAACATCAGGATGGACGTGGTCACCCCTTTTGAACTCTGGTGAGACCACGAACGTCATCCGTATCGAAGTGGAAGGGGATGAACTCCGTGTTTATTTCACGGCGGACTCGCCTGGAGCGGCACAGACAGCGACGTACCCGGCCCGGGCCGCATAGGCATCGGAGGATATACTTCTTCCAGTGATCCGACGATTCATCATTTTTCCAACGTCTCCGTCGCCTCCCCGGGATCGGGCGCCCACTTCCGCCTCGAGAACCTGCCCGCCCTTCCGGCGTCCGTGCCCCCGGGCAGTTTTTTCACCTTCGACGCGGTCTATGCCCCGCTTTTCACGGGCGAGCATTCCGCGACCGTCGGCATCGCCGGCAACGACCCCGAAAGCCCCCTTGTCAACGTGGAACTGCTCGGCTCGGCCGTGGCGGCCGGCCCCGACCCGTGGATCGCCGTGACCGTCCCCAACGGCGGCGAGGTCTTCGGCGTCAACTCGGAGCGGCACATCCAGTGGACCTCCCACGGCGACGCGGGCGAGGATGTCCACTTGGAATTCAGCCCCGACGCGGGCGAGACGTGGCTAACCATTACCGATAGTACGCCCAACAACGGGATCTACCTGTGGACGGTGCCCGACGACGCGTCCGAGGAG
>PUMZ01000342.1 GCA_003551565.1 Candidatus Brocadiaceae bacterium
AAAATGCAGCACCCGTGGTTCACGGAACAGTTACTGAAGGTGCATGAGCAGCTAAGGAGGTGGAACAATGGCAGGCGAAGTCCTTACCGAAAAGGAAACCCTCTCCAGATTGGGGATAACCGCCGATCAACTGGAGGAACTCATCAGCCAGGGCAAGCTGACCCCGGAGATTCAGGACGGAACGGAGGAAAGGCGATTCCCCGCCGAACAGGTCTCAATGCTTGCGGGCGGAGACGGGGAGGAAGCCGTTTTTAACGGAGATGAAAACGACGTTCTGTTCGATCTGGATGCGGATGAAGAGTCCGGGGAGAGCGGGCCACGCCAGGGCGAGGAGGAAAAAGGAGGCCCGGAAGACGAGCTGTTCGATTTCGGCGAGGATTCTGCTCCCGCGCAGGGCCCGGAGAAGGAATCGGATGACGGATCGGGGCTGGATGAGTTTGATTTTTTGCTCGAAGAGGAGGATGCTGAAGCGGCCGGCGGAGACGAGGCGGGGGGCCAAGGCGCAGAGGAGGCGTCAGCGGGCGAACAGGACCAGGAGGCCGCTGAAGATGCGGATTTTCTGCTTCTTGACGAGGACGAAGATGAAGACGATGCGCCAGAGGCCCCCGTTGCCGAAGACGACGAAGGGGACGATATGATCACCGAGATGGTCGATGTCAGCGAGTTGGAAGGCGGTGAAGAAGATCTCCTTTCCGATGTGATCGAAGACAGCAGCGGCGATATTTCCCTCGATGACCTGCGGGATTCGGAAACAGACGACTCCTTGACGCAGGAGGTTGCATCCGACATAACGGAGCTCGGTGAAGAGACGGAAATCTTCGACAGCGAAGGCGCTACGTCCGACATCACGCAGCTGGGGGAGGAGGATTTCGGCGAGGAGGACGCCGCGGAAATCCTGACCGACGATGGCGAACATGCCACCGATCTTGATGAAAGGGACATGATGGAGTTCGAAGGAACCCTTCAACCGGAACCTCCCTTCCCCGTCTGGGCCGTTGTTGTGCTGGTGCTGGTGATGGCGATCCAGATGCTGGGCATAATCTTTATCGTCGAGAACACCGTGCAATCCGCACAGCCCTCCGGGATAAGTGAGACGCTGAACTTTGTCAGGTTTTTCCAGTAATCTCTCGCCCGTCCGTTGGTACCGGAAGGAATGTGGAAACGGAATAAGCACTTGAACATTTTCCCCCCGAATCGGAGATCATTGGATATGGAAATGAGGAAAGCTTTGATATTTGTTGTCGCCGTAATTGTTACTCTTGCCACCGGATGCGTCAGCGCGGACAGGCATCAAAGGGAGGTCAGCGCACTTCAAAACCGGCTCGAAAACGAAGTGCGCGCCCTGAGCGAAACGGAACGGGAACTGGAAGAAATGGGCCGTGCTTACCGGCAAAAAACCGCCGAGCTGGAAGATGTTCGCAGCGAGGCGGAAGAACTTACGGAACTCTCGCAAAGGCTCCGGCAGGCGGAAGAGGAGAGAAAACGCAGGCTCGAAGAGATGGAGGACCTGGTCCGGGATATCAGCGGCATGACAATTCAAGATCGTGCCGAAGGAGATTTCATCGTAATAGAAAATGAAATCCTCTTTGATCCGGGACAAAACGAGTTGAAAGAAGACGCAAAAGAAACGATCAAAGACTCCGTCGTCCCTTATATCACCGAACAACTGGCGAGAAACGGTGAACAACTGGTACGGGTCGACGGCCATACCGACGGTCAGCCCATCGTGGTCTCGCCCTGGGACGATAACCACCACTTGTCCGTAATGCGGGCTCACTCGGTCATGCGTTTTTTGGTCGAGGAAGGGGTCCCGGAGCAAAATCTCTTCCTCGCCGGCTTCGGCCCCAACCAGCCGATTATCGAGCCACCCGAACCTGAAGCGGACGTGCCCGAGAACCGGCGGGTTGAAATCCTGCTCGTACCCCTCAGGGAAGACGATATCCAGAGCATATTGGACGAGTTTATACGTTAGGCGCTTAAGAGCGGTACATCGACAAAAAAATGTCGATGTACTGAAAGTGAAGCCGTTTGCCGTTGCCGTTTTATTAATTCTTTTTCAAGCTTCGTCTTGAAAAAGAATCAGGCGCTTCAACAGCAAACTCATCGGGAATGCACTGTCCGGCCTTCGGAGCTTTAGCTCGGATCTTCCACAGATCATGACACGCAAAGTTCACAATGTGTTCATAACGGGGTTGGGCGCGATAAGCTCGCAGGGAACAGGCATGGCGCCTGCATTTGCCGCCCTGACAGCATACGGGGAAGGTGATCCCGATGGTGCGAACCATAAGCATCTTTTTCAACCTTCCGGCGAACGCCATGCAAAACCGGGGCGGTCTGCTTTTGCCGCGAAATACCCCCGGAACAGGGGCATTTGCTATGCGTTGCTCGCAACCAAAGAAGCTATGATCAGGGCCGGATTGTTGGATGGTGAAAAACAGGTGGCGTTTGAGCCCGAACGCACGGGACTGGCCTTATCCACTCCGGCCGGCTCACAGGATAATGTCGCCACACCGGTCGATACCGATGGAATCGAGCCGAACTCCTCGCCCCCGCAGGAGACGGAAGAACTTCGTGATTTCTGGATCAAAGAATTCGGAATCTGCGGCTACAGCCGCAGCTGCTCCGGAAGTGAAAGTGGAAGCGGGAAAGGCCATGCCCTCACAACGGCTATGGATGCGATCCACAGCGGTGCGGCGG
>PUMZ01000254.1 GCA_003551565.1 Candidatus Brocadiaceae bacterium
ATGGAAATAAAGAAGATGTGGCGAACATTAAATCTCGCCAATATACATCATTGGAAAATCCAGAGATAGCTTCCAATAGGGTTTCCAAGCTTTCCACTACTTGCATAGGAGCTTCATCAAGAATCTCAAGTCCAGTGGCAATTGCATAAGAGGCTCCTGTGAATAGAACACCAAAAGCCAACATTGAATATCCACCAAACATAAGCAGTGGTGCTATAGCGCCAGCCAAAGCTCCGACTCCGAATAGTTGAACTACATTACCAAGAGCCTCAGATGCAGCATCCGGATCGATCTCAGAGAGTCTCTCTAACCCCGCAGCCACTGGGAATAAACCAATCCCTAATACACCAAGTGCAGCTGCACCGGCCATTATCATTGGGGCTATATATCCTGCCCCTGCTGCGACTAGTCCTGCAGCCGTTATTACACCGAGGTTGATCAAAGCATCACCAGGATCAAACTCCGCTACATAATCCATCGCTATGGCCGCGGCACCCAATCCGACAGCCGCGAATCCAAGTGCGATGCTACCCTGTATAATGTAATCATCGAATTGCCCAGCAAACCCAACTACACCTAAAGCGAATCCAATGGCAGTTGTTCCTGCGAGAGCGTCAGTAAAGGGCACCTGCGCAACAACCATCATAGCTCCTGCCATGGCTGTTAATCCAAGAGCTGTTTGGAAGATGAAAGAGTTGATCTGACTCAGCTTATCTATTGCTTCTTGAGGTATTTGTTCAGCAAAACCAAAGACATGAGCAAGAGCATCTCCTATGGATTCTGCGGCTTGTACATCTTCTTGCCCTCCAAAAGCATCGAGAAGTAGTTGAGTGGCTTCCGCCACATTCTTCATACCGGTTGAATATTCTTCATCTAAGAGAGTCGTCGATCCATCAAGAACAAATGCATCTCGAAGACGTTCCATTTGTTCTATATAAGCATCTCGTGTTTCTGCGTCCATCTCAAAGAGTGAAGGATTGTCACTTTCGGACTCCGCTAAATAGTCTCTTACATCTTCATTAGGTACACCGTGAATCAATCGAGTATAGAGATCCACCTGTTCTTTCGTTAGAGCCGATAGATCGATCATAGGTACACCTTCACCTGCGCCCTCTTCAACAGAAGGTGTACCTTCTTGTATGGTGTCCCCTTCAACTACCGAATGGTCATCTGTTACGGAATGATCATCTCCTGCGAGGAACTCATGGGTCTCTTCGTGGAAATCAGGTATGACAGATCCTTCAGTAAAGGTTGCTTCTTGTTGAGCTTCTATGGCACGTTGATGGATTTCATCATCTGTCATGGCCCGGGTATCAGGTTCTTCTACCGGAGGAGAGGCTGCTCCTTCTGGCATATCCATAGGAGTCGGCTCTTCCCAAGGTAAGGCAGGACTTGCACCTTCCCCTTCGTCCATTGGGAAGAAAGTCTCCCGCGCCCAATTTAGACCTCCACCTAATGCTTGACCAGCGGCGCCGGCCGCCGGCGCAGCCATATTGGCAAGAGGACCTAAGGCGTGCTGGATTTCATCGAGACCCTGCATCATTTGAGCACCTTCAGTGCCCGATCTTCTTACAAGATCCCCGGCATGCTGGGCAACACCTTTTCGTCTGCCTGTCCGGGTTTCATCTCGACGAGTACGTCGTTCTGCTCTCTTTTCGGCTTTCTTTTCTTGTTTTTTCAGAAGTTCTCTACGACGCTCCCTTTCCTCCTCGGACATCTCTATGTCTTTATCTATCTCTTTTTGTTGTTCGCGAAGTTTGGCAATGGTTTTCTCTCGTTCTTCCTCTATCTCTTTTCTCTTTGAGCCGCGAGGAGCCCGGCCAGGAGTACGTCGCTGCATACCATCTCTACGTGTAGAAGTACCTTGACCCTGCGACCTACCCCATATCCCCTCCCCTCTACCAGTAGCATCTTGCCCGGTGAGCCGTTCGAGCATTCGTGTTTGTTCATCGAGAGATTCATCGATACTTGTAAGCGTTTTCCGAACACTACCATCAATCAAGTCATGTAGATCTTCCATGATGGAAGCCATGTCTTGTGGGTTAGCTCCCTGCTGCTGGGATTGCTGTCTATTGCTACGGGCTTCTTGACCGCCTCTCTTATGAGGGGGGTTGTTAGGAGAGACTTCATATGACATATAAATTAGTGCATAAAAAACCCCCCTGAAAAGGAGGGCAACGCAAAAAGAGGAGAGACTAAGACCCTAACGACGTCTGGGAATCTTAGGAGTGTTAGTACGGGTTCTTCTATTACCTCGACTCTGAGCTCGTCGCTCGGCCTGCCGTTTTGACTCGGCTTCTTTCTGTTTCTTCTTCTTGGCCTTTTGTTCTTCTATGAGCTCTTCTTCAACCCGCTTGTAATAGTCTATAAACATGTTACCAGGCAGCTCTAACAGCGTGCCCACATCATTAGACGTCTTACGAGTCAATAACGACATCGTACGTATCAGGTTCTGATACAAGGATGGCCTTGAGAATATCATAAAGTCGAAATTGTAACCTCCTTGTGACTTTCTTGTTCGTCACAGGGTTCTTCAACGTTACGTTCTCATCGACCCCAAACTTATCAGCTACAATGTCACATGTCTCCTTCAACTTCTTACTGAGTGAGTAATCAAACCGCGGATCCTCCGTCACAAACTTTAACGCATGTTCAAGCGATTCAATGGGAATACCATCCACCTCTCTAAG
>PUMZ01000375.1 GCA_003551565.1 Candidatus Brocadiaceae bacterium
CCGCCTGTACCACCGCACGGCGAAACAATCACCAATCCCCCGCCAGAGACGGTTGTGCACGCCGTATTTTGTGATACCATACTTTCTGGAACGGTGGTTGACATCTTCCTGGACAATACGTAATCCCTGCGCACGCATCAGCGTGGGAAGGAAACGATGCATGCCGTTAAAAACCGGGATTTCGCCGATGGAATCCCGTCGCAAGATGCGTATCCCGCAACCGCTGTCGGCTATACAATCGCCGGTAATGACATTGCGAAATGCGTTTGCTATCCGTGAAGAGATCTTTTTCATCCGTGTATCCTGCCTTTTAACGCGGATGCCGCTCACGCAGTCGACGCGCTCCGTCTCCGCCCGTGCAAGCATCCGGGGCAGATCCGCGGGATCGTTCTGTCCGTCCCCGTCCAGGGTGGCGATCCATGTCCCGCGGGCATTCCGAAGGCCGGTCGCTATCGCGGCGCTCTGCCCGCAGTTGACCCGGTGACGCAGCAAACGGATGCGCCCATCAACCTCTTCCAGCTCCGACACCTGAGCCACCGTCCCGTCCCCGCTGGCATCATCGACGAACAGCACCTCGTATTCGTATCCTGCCTCGCAAAGAACAGATAGAACCTCACGAGCGAGAGCGGCGACATTCCCCTCCTCGTTGTAGACCGGAATGACGACGGAAAGATGTATTCCGCCCCGTGGAGAAGTTGTTTCGCAAATCATAACACCACTAAAGTAATCGTTTCCCACGTGCCTGTCAAGTGCGCTCTGACAACCCGCGTGCCGGGCCCGATCCGGATAAACTGACCACATAGATGCCTTCAGCTGGAAACGTTAAATACAATTGACACGGTACACTCCGGTTGATATTATGTGCGTTCAGTTGCGGGCGCTCTCCGGCCCCCCGGCACGGAATTGCCGATATTGGGACCAATGGAGTCGTTTGCCGCCGCTGTTTGTCGTTTACCGTTGTTTTATTGCTTTTTCAAGTCCGCCTTCAAATTATTTTCAATGTACCTTTTATCCGGCAAAAATATTCCCGATGGGACACTTATACATTGGATTGGACGCGAGCACGCAAAGCCTCTCGGCGGTCGTGATTGATCCGGAATCCGGAGAAACCGTCTACCGTGACAGCGTCGGATACGACCGGACCCTGCCGGCCTACGGGACGGTCAACGGCGTGTTGCAAAGCAGCGATCCCCAAATCGCCCATGCGCCGCCGCTCATGTGGGTGGAAGCGCTGGATGTCCTGTTCGAGAGGATGCGGGCCGGTATCGACCCCGGCGCTGTGGCGTGCATCTGCGGGTCGGGCCAGCAGCACGGGTCGGTCTATCTGAATGCCTCCGCCACGGAGGCTCTTTGCGAACTCTCTCCGTCCCGTTCACTGGCGGATAATCTCGGCGGCATATTCTCCCGGCCGACCAGCCCGATATGGATGGATTCCTCCACCGGCGAAGAATGTGCCGAAATAATGGACGCTCTGGGCGGGATGCGGGCCACCGCGGAGGCGACCGGCTCGCGGGCCTTTGAACGTTTTACCGGACCCCAGATACGTAAATTTTACAAAACCGATCCCGAAAATTATCGCAAAACGCAACGCATCGACCTTGTCAGCTCCTTCATGGCATCCGTCATCGCCGGTCAACCAGTCCCCGTCGATCATGGCGACGGCGCCGGAATGAACCTGATGGATATACGCACCGGACAGTGGCATAGCGACGCGCTCAACGCAACAGCGCCCGGCCTGAAAAGGCGCCTCCCGCCGCTGGCGCCGTCGGATACCTCCACGGGCAGAGTGAGCCGTTATTTTGTGGAAAAATACGGCCTCAACCCCGAAGCACGGGCCATGGTCTGGTCGGGAGACAACCCCAACAGCATTATAGGGCTCGGTCTGGTCAATGCGGGCATGACCGGTATCAGCCTGGGCACAAGCGACACGTATTTTGGTTTTATGAAGGAATGCCGCACCGATCCCGACGGTGAAGGCCATGTTTTCGGCGCCCCCACCGGCGATTACATGTCGCTGATCGTCTTCCAAAACGGTTCCCTGGCGAGGGAGAAGGTCCGGGACCGTTACGGGCTCGGCTGGAGCGGATTCTCCCGTGCCCTGGAGCAGACCCCCGCCGGCAACAACGGAAAGATCATGCTGCCCTACTTCTCCCCGGAGATCGTGCCCAGGGTGTGTGAACCGGGCGTGAGACGTTTTGATCTCGACGAAAACGATGTGGCCGGCAACTGCCGGGCGGTGGTGGAAGCACAGATGATGGCGATGCGTATCCACTCCCAATGGATGGGGCGGAGGCCCTCCGGGATCTATGCCACCGGCGGAGCCTCGGAGAACGAAGCAATACTCCGGATCATGGCCGATGTGCACGGCTGCCCGGTTTACCGTTTTGAAGTGACCAACAGCGCCGCACTGGGGGCCGCATTGAGGGCGTGGCACGGGCACCTGAAATCCACCGGCCGGGACCCGGACTGGGAGAAAATCGTCGCCCGATTCGCCGAACCGGTGCCCGGCTCGAAGCTGGAGCCCGACCCGGCGGCCTCCGCAATATATGAAAACCTGGTCGAGAAATACCGGCGGTGCGAGAGGGACGTTGCCGGTACGGGTCAGGCAGGGAAATCGGTCAGCCCCTGAACAAATCACGATCAAAGTGTCAGGATGCTGACACCACGCGTTATATCACCTTCTTTTTTCTCTCACTTGAGATCGCCCGGCCGGAGACAGTATCATACTTTTTTCAGCCGCAAGCGGATGACAGGAATCAGAGGCCCAGACAAATGAGCAAACCCGACGTTCATGGTTACTACGGCGAGTTCGGCGGGCGTTTCGTGCCCGAAACGCTGATACCCGCACTCCGTCAACTTGAAGACGCCTACGAGAGCAGCCGAAAAGACCCCCGATTCCAGAAGGAACTGGACTACTACCTGCGGGAATACGTCGGACGCCCCAATCCGCTCTACCATGCCGAGCGGCTTTCAAAATTGATCGGCGCTCCGCGGATATATATGAAACGCGAGGATCTGAACCATACCGGCGCGCACAAGATCAACAACACCCTCGGGCAGGTGCTGCTGGCCGCGAAGATGGGCAAGAAACGCATAATAGCTGAAACCGGCGCGGGTCAGCACGGAGTCGCCAGCGCCACAGCGGCGGCCATGTACGGGATGGAATGCGATGTGTACATGGGCGAAGAAGATATCCGGAGACAGAAACTCAATTGCCTGCGGATGGAACTGCTCGGCGCCCGGGTCGTGCCGGTCGCGACCGGTTCCCGCACGCTCAAAGATGCTACCAACGAGGCGATGCGCGACTGGATGGCATCGTTCGAAAATACGCACTATATTATCGGAAGTGTCGTGGGGCCCCACCCTTTCCCAAAAATGGTGGCATATTTTCAGCGCGTCATAGGGGCCGAGACCAGGGAGCAGATCCTCGATAAAGAAGGCCGGCTGCCCGAACTGCTGGTCGCCTGCGTCGGGGGAGGAAGCAATGCCATCGGGTTTTTCGGGCCCTTTCTGGAAGACGAGTCCGTAAAAATGATGGGCGTGGAAGCCGGCGGGACAGGCGCCGCGCCCGGAGAGCACGCCGCCACCCTCACACGCGGCGCGCCCGGAGTGCTGCATGGGGCCATGAGTTTCGTCCTCCAGGACGATGACGGACAGACCAGCCCCGTGCATTCGGCGGCGGCCGGACTCGATTATCCGGGGGCCGGACCGGAGCACAGCTGGCTGAAAACTACCAAACGGGCCGGATACACATCCGTCACGGATCGGGAGGCGCTGGAAGCCTTCAAAACCTGCTGCGAAAGCGAAGGTATCGTCCCGGCGCTTGAAAGTGCACATGCCATCGCCTATATAATCAAGGAAGGAAACAAAATGCCAAAAGACTCCATCGTCATAATGTGCATGTCAGGGCGGGGCGACAAAGACGTCTATGAAGTGGAAGCGTTGATGAAGAAAAACAGAACGACGGGCGCCGGTGTATAAGTTTGGTGACCGTTGTTTCCCGAAACAGCACGGGCCGCCCGGCGCTGAAAAGACATGGGCAGGGCGTTCATGCGGGAGCAATGGCGCCGTATTGACCATCCGGATACTCTCAGATCCATGGCTTTATCGACCGGGACAGGACAGTGAACAGAATAGATGCAAAATTTGCGGATTTGCGGGGGCGCCGTCAAAAAGCGTTCATCCCCTTCCTTACGGCCGGTGATCCCGACGCCGATACAACCGTGCGGATACTGGAAAATGCCGATGCAGCGGGCGCCGACCTGATCGAACTCGGATTCCCGTTCTCCGATCCCGTCGCCGATGGACCGACCATCCAGGCCTCATACACCAGAGCACTTGCGAGCGGGCAGAACAACGAAGATGTGTTCCGGATTGTACGGACCCTGCGGCGGTCATCGGATATCCCGGTGGTCGCCATGATATCCTACAGCCTGGTCTTCAAAATGGGCTTTGAAAGCTTCGTCGAGCGTGCAATCGAGGCGGGACTGGACGGGGCGACGATTCCGGATCTGCCCGCCGAAGAGATGCAGAAATTCGTTCCGTATTCCAGCGAGAGGGAATTCAACCTCATCAGTTTCATCACTCCCGCCACCGCCATCGGGCGGAGAAAACAGTTGCTTTCATTGGCCAGAGGGTTCGTATATTACATTGCCGTGCGGGGCATTACCGGCGAGCGCAAAAGCATGCCGGAAGATTTGCGGGACAATCTGCTCCGCCTCAAAAAGGAGACGGATCTGCCCGTGGCTGTGGGATTCGGCATATCCAGCCCGGCGCAGGCGCAGTCGGCAGCCGCCCTCGCTGACGCCGTTATCGTCGGCAGCGCGATCGTGCGAACGATCAATGAAACCCACTCCGGCCGGGGCGATCCCGTCAAGGCAGCGCTGAAATTAATGAAGGAGCTGTCCACCTCCGTTAAAAATGAGGATTGTATATGCTGACCAACGCCCTCACAAAACAAATCTTTGCCCTTTTCACGATCCCTGCATGCCTGTTGTTGCTCACGGGGTGTCCTTCCCTGCCGGCTGACAACAACGGCCCGCCGGCAAGCAGGGGAAACGGGCGAGAGATCGGACGGCCTGACCCCGTTAATGATTACAGAGTTTATTCCGTGCGGCCGGGCGACACGCTGTTTTCAATCGGCGCCCGCTTCAACTCCCCCTGGCAGGATATACAGGCACTCAACAGTGTCGATGCAGCAAACCTGGAAGCCGGCCGGGTGCTGTTGATCCCGATCCCGACGGAATCCGCTTCCGGAAAAGTGGATGACGACGCCGGCAGGGTGCGGGAGCCGGTCCAGGACGTGCATAATGGGCGGATTGTCGGGGGCAACGGCAATACCGGCGGCAGGTGGATATGGCCCGTGCAGGGGCGTATGGCAAGGGAGTACGGCGATGCTGTGCGTGGCCTGCCCGAACCGGGGATCGCGATCAGCGCCCCTGCAAACACCGGAGTGCGTGCGGTCGCCGACGGGAAGGTCATCTTCGCGATCCGGAGACCCAACCACCTGAGCAGCGGCTGGGGCAATGTCGTCGCGATCCGTCACGACCGGAAGATGGTCAGCTGGTATGCATATCTCGGCGCGATCCGGACCAGAGAAGGGGCGAGAGTGCGCCGGGGCGATATCATAGCCACCGTCGGCGAAGCCGGGGCTGCGAACAGTGATCTGATCGCTTTCCGCCTCTTCCACAACGAACGTCCCGTTAATCCGGAGCGGTACATGCCTCAACACTGAAAGCAACAGGTATATCGTCACATGACATCAACGGCGTTGGCCGGCACATAACCGAACACAAGGTGAAAATACAAAAACTCATGTCCAAACCCAGGAAAAAAAACAACGGCGCCAGACGGGTGCTTGCGGTCACCAGGAACGAGGAAGATGCACGGGTTATACAGAGCACGCTTGAACCCGAAACATTCGAGATATTGCATGCCGACAACTGCGATGAGGCCTACGAAACCGTAAAAAACAGCAATATCGACCTTCTGATGATCGATGTAACGGGCGCCAAGGATGAGCCGGAAACCCTTTGCAGCATGTTGCACAACAGGAGCGACACCGCTTCCATACCCATTATTGCAATAACGAGTCCCGAGGATTCACGGGAAAAGGGGCGGGCCGCCCTGGAAGCGGGCGCTGATGATTTTTTGAGCAGCCCCCTCCAACCTCCCGCCATCCTGGTTCGGACAAGGATGCTGTTACGATTGAAAGACCTCCATGAAGATATCAGTAAGAGGAACATTGAACTGGAGTTTCTCAACCAGGAACTGGTATCCCGCAACCGGGAACTCGAACAAAGCCTGGAGATGGCCCGCAGGCTCCAGCAAACCCTTCTGCCTCAACAGTACCCGAAAGTGAAGAATGTATCCTTTTACCATATCTACACGCCCGCCGACACAATCGGTGGAGATATCTTTCAGATCGTGCCGCTGTCGGGAAACAGAGCGGCCGTGTTCCTCAGTGATATCAGCGGCCATGGTGTCCGGGCCGCTCTGGTCATGAGCATACTCAAAACCGTTTTTGAACACGTCTACCTCGAAGATAAAAACGCCTCGCAAATCCTCTCCGATCTCAACTCCAGGTTCCAGAATATTATGGGCCCACTCTCGCCGCATATTTACGCAACGGCATTTTTGATGATCATCGACGGGAAAAACCGGAGCATGACGATGGCCAGCGCCGGCCATGTCTGTCCGTTTGTGGTCAGCAAGCAGAATATGAGCTGCACCGAAGCCATATCCATCGATCACGTCGGACCCGCGCTGGGTTTTTTTTCTCACCACGAATACCAGCAGCAGGAACGCAAACTCGAACGGGGCGATATCGTCCTGGGATTCACCGACGGGATATTTGAAATACTCAACGAAGACTCCGAAATCTACGGACTCGAACGGCTGCGGAATCTGATCGAGCGCTATATCCACCTGGTGCCGCGTGACCTCATTGAAAGGATTCTGCGCGACACCGATGCGTTCCGCCGGAACCGAAAGCGACCCGACGACGTCTGTATGGTGGCGGCGGAAATGCACTGAAACGGGACCCACCCGCCGGCAGACATTATCCGGGCCAATCAGGTGCGCCCCGGACGGAAGGTTCTTCGGGGCCGGGCGTGGACAAGCGCTGAGGTTCCCCGCGGCTCACACCGTTCACCGCCGACGACGGTTATCACGCCCCTTCGGGGCTCACCTTCTATTGCACATCCTATGACTTTTCGGGGTAGTTCATCGAACTGCATTTTGTTACCACGAAGAACACGAAGAGCACGAAGAAACGGATGCAGAAGAATTCAAGATGAGTTCATCAGGTCCCTCATGCTCCACGATCATCTTTGAAAATGAATCGTGTTACTCATTATTGCCTTTGGTTTAAGAAAGAAACGGGTTTGTCCGTCGATCTCCTTTCCCGGGGCCGATGCCCCCGGGCGACCTGTCTGCGTTCGGCGCAAAGGCAGGCGGTGGAATGCACCGTTGGCGCACGGGTGAACTTTTCAGACCGGGCTCAAAGTTTACAAGCTCCTGCCGGCACTGTACAATAGTATAATCGGAGCTGTCAGTCCGTGCATCTGACAAAAGAGAAAAAGGAGCAACCCGATGAAAAAATTTAAGCCAATCAATATAATGGACAATAAAGGCTTCTGGCCCGAAAAGGCGTCCTTGCTCGACGCCATAAAGGATATCCTTGCCACAGGGCATTGCGAGAGCCGGTTCCCTGTGAAGGATTTCGGCCGTTTCCGAAGCCCGCAATGGCGCGACGAAGAGAACGTGCTTGTGCCCTGGCAGAGCGTTGATTGGTATATTTACGATTCCCTCGACGAAGACCGCATGCAGGTGAACGGCGCCTCGCTCCTGCGGAACCTGGCCAACGAGCCCTGGAGGGACGAAAGGCTGCTGGGCGATCATTACGATCTTTTCATCATTGAAGAGGACCTGTTCCTCCCTGATAAGGAGGGAAAAGGCCCCGGCTACTGCGTGGGCGTCTGCAGGCCTTCCTTTGCCGCAGTCGTCAGCTCCCATCGCATAGAACACATATGGGGCATGCCCTATTCCGTAACAAAAACAGAGATTATGCGACAGATTTGTTTTATGCTCGGAGTGCCCTCGCACCTTCGCGATGACGTATCAAAAGGCCCCGACGCCACGGCGTTCTGTCATAACACCTGTATACTGAGGGAGGCCCGCGACGCACCCGAACACTGGGAAAAGCTCACCGAAGACAGGTTGAAAGAAGGTGCGCTGTGCAATTCATGTATGGATGACCTGCGGAAATTTTTTTCAGGCCGCTCCCACAAGGATAACTGACCAATCGTCCCCCACCATTCCCGGACCAAACGACAACCACAAAACCGAGCGGAGGCTTGAAAGTGCCGGCAGAAGATATCAGCGAGAAGATCGCCAGGCTGCGCGAAGAAATAAACCGCCACAATTACATGTATTACGTTAAAGGCGAACCGGAAATTTCCGACGCCGGTTTCGACGCGCTCCTGAACGAACTTCAGCGCCTCGAATCGCTCCACCCCGACCTGATCACACCGGAAAGCCCCACCCGAAAAGTCGGCGGCCGGCCCGTGGAAGGGTTCACTAGCGAAGATCATCCAACCCCTATGTACAGTATGGATAATACGTATAATGAAGGCGAGCTGAGGGACTTCGACAGGCGCGTGCGCAAACGCCTGGCGGAGGTGGGCCGGGAAGATCCCTCTTATGTGCTCGAACCGAAGGTGGACGGTGTTGCCATTAACCTCATCTACCGCAACGGCAACCTCCATCAGGCAATCACGCGGGGCGACGGCCGCACAGGGGATGATGTGACCCATAACGCACGCACCATCGTCGACCTGCCGCTTTCCCTCTACACCGGAGAACCGGACACTCCGGATGATTTCAACGGCACGGTTCTTGAAATACGCGGGGAGGTGTATATGCCGTTCGATGCGTTCCGCAGTGCCAATAAAGAGCGTGAGGAAAACGGCGACATGCCCTTCAGAAACCCGCGAAACGCAACGGCGGGAACCCTGAAATTGCTCGACCCGTCGGTGGCCGCAACGCGCAAGCTGCATATCTTCACCTACGAAATCGGCATCCACGGCGGGCTGCAGCTCCCGGATTCACACCGCGAAACGCTCGCTTTGCTGAGCAGGGTCGGATGCCCGGTGAACGCCGGAATCGGAAAATACGCACAGATTGATGATGTTCTGGAACAATGCACCCTTTGGGAATCACAAAAAGCCGAACTGAACTACGCCGTCGACGGACTCGTGGTCAAAGTCGACAGCCGGCGCCACAGGGAGGTGCTCGGCCATACGACAAAAGTGCCGCGTTATATGATAGCCTACAAGTTCGGAGCGGAACAGGCCCTGACCACCGTAAGAGATATCCGCATCCAGGTCGGCAAGAGCGGTCAGCTGACGCCGGTCGCTGACCTGGAACCCGTCACTCTTTCCGGCACCGTGGTCACGCGTGCAAGCCTGCACAATTTTGACGAACTCCGGCGCAAGGACATCCGAATCGGCGACAGTGTGTATGTGGAGAAAGCCGGTGAAATAATACCCCAGGTGCTCAAAGCAGAGGTGGAATTGCGCAACGGAGACGAACGGAGAGTATCGGCCCCGGACTCATGCCCGTCTTGCGGGGAGCACGTGGAAAAGGAACCGGGCGGAGTGTATATCCGCTGCATCAACCCACGATGCCCGGCCCAGGTGAAAGAAAAAATAGAGCACTTCGCCAGCCGCGCTGCTATGGATATTGACGGCCTGGGCTCGGTGATTGTGCGCCAGCTCGTGGAGGAAGGGCTGGTGTCGGATTGCGCGGACCTGTATGGATTGACAATGCGTGACCTGGAACAACTGGAGCGAATGGGCAGTAAAGAACGCAAGCTGGCCCGGAACATTCTGGATGGGATCGAGCGGAGTAAAGACAGGGGCCTCTCGCGCGTGCTCTACGGATTGGGCATCCCCAATGTCGGCTCGCATCTGGCCGATGTCCTCTCGGAGCGGTTTTCTTCCATCAATGCCATAATGGAAGCCGACGCAGAGCAACTTCAGGACGTCGACGAAATAGGACCGGTCGTCGCTGAAAGCATACGGGAGTTTTTCTCCAAAGAGGCTGCGCGCCGGGTGATCGGGAAATTGAAAAATGCCGGTGTGCGACTGGAGTCCGCCACCGGCAAAGAGGCCGGGCATGAACGTTTCCGGGGAAAGCGTTTTGTCGTCACCGGAACACTTGCCAATTACACGCGCGATGAGATTGCGGGACTTATCGAAGAACTCGGCGGGAGGGTGACATCCAGTGTCAGCGCCAGCACCGACTACCTGATCGCAGGCGAGAAGCCGGGAAGCAAGCTGCAAAAAGCCCGGGATGCGGGCGTCAGGATCCTTGATGAAAACGGATTCGAGCGACTGATGGAATAGGGTCCGGAGTCGGGCAGAAGCGAGAAGTACCCCGGCCCGCACCTGGCGGAACGGGGAACACGCAATAGAATCAGCCCCGCAGGGGGCGAAACAAAATCCCGGAAGCGAAGGTTGTCACGCCCCTCCGGGCCTGGGGGCGCAGCCGAAAAGGTTGCAACAGGTTTGTAGTGAGCCCCTTCAGGGGCTCAGGAGTCCGGGAAATACCACGCTAAAGGCGGGGACGCCTGCCTGCCGGCAGGCAGGCTTGAAAGCGTCCACTACGAGCAGGGTTTTCGGCCACGCTCCTGGCATGGACGGCGCGTATCTCTCCACCCCCTGCAAACGGGTGGTCCGGTCAATATCTACGTTTGACTTATGGTGGAACGATACCATATAGTAAGCATGTTATGGACCGTCCTCTCGACCATCTCGTCTCTCAGTTGACCAGCCCGAAGATATGTGTCTGCGGCGACTTTATGCTCGACACATATGTGCGCGGCTGTGTGGGGCGTGTCTCACCGGAAGGCCCGATACCGGTGCTCCATGTGGATGAAAAGAACCACCGTCCGGGCGGCGCGGGAAGCGCTGCGGCCATGCTGCGTGCGCTGGAGTGCGGGGTCAACTGCGTGGGGGCAAGGGGCGCCGATCCGTCCGGAGAGGAGTTGAAGAAGCAACTTGAAAGCATCGGTTGCGAGGTCGGGGGGCTTCTCGTGGCCAACGACCGCCCCACCACGCTGAAAACGCGGTATATGGGATATGTTCACTCGGCCGGGCGGGGCGTCCAGCAGATGCTGCGAGTCGATGAGGAATCCACCTCCCCCGTCTCTGCACCCGTCAGCGACCGTATCCTGGAGCATCTGTTCGGAGCGTTGCCGGATACGGACCTGCTGTTGATCCAGGACATGGCCAAGGGGCTTTTCACCCCCGCCCTGCTCCGGCGGATTATCGGGCAATGCCGCCGGCAAAACGTGCCCGTCGTCGTGGATCCGGCCATTAAAGGCGATTATACGGCCTACCGCAATGCGACCTGCATACTCCCCAACCGCATGGAAGCCGAACGGGCGGTGGGAAGCCCCCTGAAAAATCAGGACGATTACGCCCGGGCCGCAGCCGATCTGGTCGAGCGGCTGGAACTCGGGTTCGCCGTCATAACACTGGACAGGGAGGGGATGTTTTTCGCCACCAGAGACGGAGAGAGCGCGCTTATGCCCACAAATCCCCGTTCCGTCATCGATGTCACCGGCGCCGGGGATATGGCCGCCGCGATGCTGGCGCTGGCTCTGGGTTGCAAACTGCCGCTGAGGGACGCCGTGCGGCTGGCCAATGCCGCCGCCGGCATGGAGGTGTCGCGGCAGGGTGCAAGCCCCATAAAAAGGTCCCGGATCGCCGAGGAACTGCTGTCCCGTGCCGAACCCACGCGGGATAAGATAAAGTCCGAAGACGAAATCGAGAAAATCGCCGCGCAAATTCGCAACCGGGGCGAGTCGATCGCGTTCACCAACGGGGTCTTCGACCTGCTGCATCTGGGCCATGTCGAACTGATCCGCTTCGCAGCAAACCAGGCCGATCGCCTCGTGGTGGGCATGAACACCGACCGCTCCGTGAGGGCGTACAAAGGACCGGGCCGCCCGATCACGCCGCAACAGATACGCGCACAGGCCCTCGCCGCAATGCCCAATGTGGATTATGTGGCGCTCTTCGACCAGACCAGCGTGCATTCGCTGATCGAAAAAGTGCGCCCCGATGTGCTGATCAAAGGGGGCGATTACAAGCGAAAGGAGGACGTGGTGGGTTGGGAAGTGGTGGAACACAACGGCGGCAGGGTGATGCAGGCGCCGCATGTGCAAGGATACTCCACGACGGAGCTCATAAAGAAAATCAGGGAGCCGGACCATGAAAACTGAAATCAAAAATATCTTCCGGTCGACGGCGGAGCTGCACGAACAGCTGATTCCCCTGGCGCCGGACATCGAAAAGATGCTCCATGATGTCATTGAAAGAATGCGCTCGGGCGCGACCCTCTACGTGCTC
>PUMZ01000171.1 GCA_003551565.1 Candidatus Brocadiaceae bacterium
GAACGCGCCGTCTTCACCCATCCTGAACATGGCGATCAACTGAAATTCAAAACCAGGGCCTCCGCTCGTGACTTGCTGTCATTCGTGGTGAAAACGCCATGGGGCGAAACGTTTGATTCCGAGGATTACCTGCCGTCGGCGCCGGAATGGTGGGAAGCCGATGAAGAATTCCGCCATGACGGCGATAACTGGAACGTGCTGGCAGGCGGAGAAGTTGTTGGACGCCGTTTTATCGACTTTACCTGGCGGCCGATGACACAGGAACAGTGGGATGCGATGGATGGCGGTGATGTTGAAATAACCTTCATACGCGAAGATGAGCAATGGACCGATACGTTTTCGATGAGCGACGGGCATGTACCGGGTCAAATTCCCGTTATTACAAGTCCGGCCCACAACGCGCAAAATGTACCTCCGGATCAAGTCTTTACCTGGGATGAATGGATAGACCCGGGCCAGCAGGTCAGGGTGGAATTATGGGGCAGCGATGGACGGGACATCCAGAAAGGGCTGGATGCCGATGCAACTCAGTGGACTCCGGAGCCGGCGCTTTCTCCCGACGAGGATTACGCGTTCGCCGTCGATTTCAATAATTCTTCCTCCCGACAACTTCCTGACGGGGGAACGGCCAATAAAAATTTCTATACCTTATCTCAGGTAGAGTTTACAGCGGGCCACGATATACCGTCCGTTGTGGCAATTACCATCGATTCACAGCCCCGCGGCGTCGAGATACAGGCGACCGAAGACCTTGAAGGGCGCGGCGCCGGCACAACGAAATTCGTTCGGGTCTACGACTACGAAGCGGATATCGAGGCCCAGGCGCCGGATACTGTCACTGTCGGCGGTCTGGACTATAATTTCAGCCACTGGTATGTTTCCGCCGCCGATCATGATTTCGAGGACAACCCGCTTGAAGGAATAGCCGTGGTGGATACCGACGTTGTGGCGGTTTACAAAGTCGATATCGCCGGTTATTATGAGGCGATGAGCGACGGCAATGCCGCCCTGAGAGAAGGACGGGAAGGCAGTCTACAGGATGCAATTCAAGCTTACGAAGATGCTCTTGACCTGCATCCCGACAGCCCGGACGCGAACTTCATGCTGGCGCTGACGCGGATGCTGGATTTGTTCGAGAATCCTGGGGATGTGGGCGATTTGCTGGAAGATTCGGATATCACTTACAAACGCGATCTGTATGGCTTTATCCGGGCAGAGTCTCTGTGCGGTTCAGAGCCGCTCGAACAGCCTTTCGATCTGCCAGAAGTCGAAGAGGGGGAAGATTTTGATGTGGGGACCCTGCCGGGAGTGAATGAGTCGGTTGACGCACTGCGCGACGTGCTGGCCAGCCGGTTCGACGAGGTCGCCGATTATTTCGATAAGACTTCGCAGGCGGATGAGGGCTGGCGGCTGGTCCTTACTGATTACCTGCCGGGTGCGCCGTATGACTACACGATGCCCGAAGGAGCTTTTTTCCAGAATGATATTGATGAGATAGAGGCGGGGCGAATACCCATCGCCGCAGGTTGGGAGCATGCCCTGGCCCTTACCCACGACTTTACTATAGAGGAATGGGGGATGAACTGGGATGCCGCCCCCGAAAAGGATGATGACGGCAATTTCTATATTTATACGGCCGTCGCCGCGGGCGATCATTCGCTTGCTCTGACGGCCGACGGTGAAATTGTCGGCTGGGGGCTTAACGCTCAGGGGCAGGCCACGCCGCCGGAGGGCGACAATTACGTGGCTGTCGCCGCCGGAGTCTGCCACTCGCTTGCGCTTACAGAAGATGGCGAAATAGTCGCCTGGGGCGGCAATGAATACGGACAGGTGGGCGATGCGCCCATGGACAGCGGCTATAGGGCCATCGCTGCCGGTCACTACCACTCGCTGGCACTCGGCGGTGACGGTTCCATTGAAGCATGGGGAAAGGATGCTCATGGCGCTCCGACCGGCAACGGCTACAAAGCTATCGCCGCGGGAGACGGTTTCTCCATCGCTATTAATGCAAACGGCGAGATCGAAGCATGGGGGTATGGTCCGACCGATCCAGTTTCGGAGGGCGATGTATATGTTGCAGTCGCTGGTGGCAAGTCTCATGCGCTCGCCCTGTGCGCTGACGGTTTTGTTTACGCCTGGGGCTGCGATGAATATGGCCAGGAGAGCGATGCGCCGACCGACGGCGGTTACATAGCCGTCGCCACGCATGAGGACTACTCGCTCGCTCTGCACGCCAATGGCTATCTGGTCGAATGGGGCACCCTGCACCCGATCGAGGACGCTCCGCCGATCGACGCACTGGACGCCAAAGTGTTGTCCGGAGCGCTCGATCTCGGCTCCGGTCTGCTGCACTTTGCCGCGGGATACGACCTCAACGTCAATTACAACGACCTGGACGACGAAGAATGGGATCTCACCGCTGATTACTGGGAGAAGCAGGCGAATAACTTCCTGATGCTCCGCCATACCGCTGTGTTCGCTGATGCGGAATCTTCGCTCTTCAGCGCGCTGATCAAGGCCGGCGAAGCGCTCGACAGCATCCTCGTTGACGAGTGGGACGGTCCGGGGCTCATCGTCGGGGCCGTGAATGAGGCCCGCAAGGATCCGGCGGACTGGGCCGAAGTGCAGGACGACCTGCAGGAGGCGCAGCGGATCATCGACCTCCACCAGCTC
>PUMZ01000127.1 GCA_003551565.1 Candidatus Brocadiaceae bacterium
AAATCAATAGTACTCCTATAAGGCGTCGAATTATATCTCCACTCTGCTTGGTACGAACAAGACGAGCAACACTTGTTAAAACAGCAGAGATCATAATAGGGAGAACAGCCATCTGAAGAATCGATAAAAATAGATCCCCTATCCACTTGATCCTGAGACTAAAACCCGGCAAGAATATACCAGTTAAAATACCTAAAAAAAGGCTTAGAAGAACTACCTTAGAATCCAAAGCGGGCTTCGCCCGCAACCCAATCAAACCATTCAACCACAAGTCGACTTCAACTGACAAAAACACAGGGCTGTTGATATGACGGCTTGATGGATTATGTGGACAACAAAACCCCCGTTGCCCACATAGCTCCACAAGCCTTGGAAAACGCAAAACCAGCGTTTACCACATACCAACAGCCCCTACTACTGATTCAAATGGATCTTTCTGTCATCTATTCTATGTATTTCTGTGCGTCAATAAATGATCACCTAAAAACATAGACGAAACGCTCCGTTCTCCTTTATAATTAGAGTATCTTCAAACCCAAAAAAAGGAGAGTGCGGAGCGTGAATTCATTATTACATAGATTAAGCGATAGTGTCAAGGGCTGTATCACTGGTTTTGACCGATTGGTGTTCAAAGGAGTACTCCGTCCGATTGCGTTTGCAGCTGGCGTGCAAACATTTTTGGCCATTCATGGGGTGTTGAATAAAAACTACAAAGACTGGATGCAGTCTCAGTCTACTGCATTGGTACAAACCGTGGATGAATACGCTAAAGAAACATGTGGACAAGGGATCACTTGGATTCCCTCTTCTAATATACGCAAAGAAGCTTTAGCCCGTAAGCGGCAAAAGGAAACAGGGATCAGCGAAGGCCTGATTGGCGTCTGGGCCTGTTTAGAAAGCTGTAATAGCTTTCGAGCAGTATTTGATAGTACTGCGGGGTATCCTCGACTTATTCGAAACTCTACGCGCTGTAAACATCTGTACTTTTATTATGATCATCCCTTGTATGGATTCATGAGTATTCGCTTGCAGACATGGCTTCCCTTTAACATACAGATCGCTATCAACGGTCGAGAGTGGTTACGTCGTGCACTAGATGCAGAAGATTGTTCCTATTTGTTACATGGCAACAAGTTTCTATCGATTGACGATTACGATTTAGCTCAACGCCTTCTGGATGCCCAAATGGATACGCAATGGAAAGAAGTACTTAATTCCTTCTTACCAGAAACCTTTCCGACTATGACAACAACGCTAGGGGAAAATTTGAGCTATTACTGGACTGTCTGGCAAAGTGAATGGGCGACGGATTTTATCTTTGATAGTTCCGCTTCTGTTACATCGGTTATGGATGATTTGTTACGCCATGCCTTCTCCACTGGTACAGGAGATCGTGTCCTACGCTATCTGGGTAGACCGGTTCGGGCTGATGGGCAACCCTATGCATCGACCAATCCTGAATTTATAAGTCGCTTACAGTCGTGGTACGATGGAGCGAGAATAAGACATTGGGTCGATAACAACAGCGTCAAACTCTACAATGAGCAAAATGTTATCAGGGCTGAGGCTACAATAAATCAACCTTGTAAATTCAAGGTATTTCGGCACAAGGAAGGACAACCAACAGACGAACCCAAACAGAGACTTCCTTTGAGAAAGGGGATCGCCGATTTACCGCTTAGGGCTAAAGTGTCCAATGATGTAAACAAGCGTTTCATAGATGATCTGGCTACATTTTCAAGTACTACGAAAGTATCGGAAATCTTCGCTGAACTCTGTGCACACGTTAAGGATGGACAAAGAGTAAGGGGGATAGAACCTACTGGAAAAGACCATGCTCTGCTACAGGCAGTAGCTGACCCTGCTCATGGCGTATCCGGGATCACCAACAAGGCTTTGCAGAAAGTTTTAGTCGGAACACCTTGGGCCAAAGGGAAAACTGGCAAAGCACTCTCTGCACGGATTAGCCGAAATCTTCGTCTGTTACGTGATCATGGTATTATACGTAAAATGCCCAATCAACATCGCTACCAACTAACTAACAAAGGTAGAGAGCTTTCTACACTTCTTACTTCTCTCATGGCTGCCTCTACCCAAGAACTGTTAAAAATAGCAGTCTAAACCTATACTTTTGCACAAACTCCTTCAACTAGGATTATAGATCGTAGTTTCTTCATCATGCTCATTTTTAGGAAAGCTGGCATCCATAATCATAAAGTGTTCCATAGTTTTCTGTGCTTTTACACATATTCCCTTATATGTTTTTTTAAGGCGATTGCTGTTCTAAGAAATGATTGCGTTATCCCTGTTGGAAACTACTGTTATAAAAATTCTTTTTTATTTTCATGCTTTTTGACCTGTAAGGCACTAATAGATGCTTCATCACCTTAAAACTGACCTCAATCTTAAAACGATAGCTATACGCCTGAATAATACTGGAGGGCTTTAACTCGAAGCTGGAACTCATCAGAATGTACTTGTTATCTCCATCAAGTACCAGCACAAAACGAACTTTTTTCTTCAGTGGTTTCCAGAGAAGATCTAAGCATAGAACAGATAAGGTTTTCTCTTTGCCATAGATATTGAGAGTGACTTCCTCAAACTCATCGGCCCGCTCATGAAATACATCCATAAGCTTC
>PUMZ01000386.1 GCA_003551565.1 Candidatus Brocadiaceae bacterium
AGAACTACACCCGCCTGGCATACATCGATACCGGCCTGCCGAACATGGACGACCACAGGCAAGCCGCAAAGGAATGGGCGGAACGGCAAGGCTGGGAATACACTCTTCTCCATGGCAAGATGGACCTCATCAGACGACTGATGGGCGGAGATTGGGACCATGAGGATTTTCTGGTCGTGCCTCCGGGGCAGACAATCGAAGCCAGTGCCGATGAAGACATCGTCCGGATCAAGAAGAGCCGGACAGGCAAATGACAGCGACTCCGGTTGATGGAAGCCGGAGAATGTTACGGCATGGACATTATTCTTCCGTCCCCCGGGCGGTGGCTTCTTCCCTTTGTTCCTGTGACATTGCGGCCAGGCGTTCAATGTCCGGCACATGCAGGCCGAGCCCTTCGGCGACACGCGTGCCCCATTCTTTGTTCGCTTTATAAAAGAGGGCGGTTTGCCGCTTCTGAATCCGCTTGCAGGCGTCCTGCAGGTGATCGACGATGTTGCCGACCAGGTGGTCCCTGTCCTCGTCGGTCATCACCTTGCTGTAGAGGTTGCCCGGCTGGACGAAGTCGTCGTTGGGAAATTTATAAGGATGCCGTCCGGACATGCCCATGATTTTTTGTTGCGGTTCGGCGACCTCCGGCGAAGGATCGGGCCCGCCGAAGCTGTTGGGCCAATAATTCGGACCGTCTTTGCCGTTGGAGTCCAGCCGCATGAAACCGTCGCGCTGGTAGCTGTTCTCCGGTGCGTTTTTCGGGCGGTTGATCGGGAGGAGGTGGTAATTGGGCCCCAGACGGTGCAGGTGGGTGTCGTGGTAGGAAAAGAGCCGGCCCTGCAGCATTTTGTCGGCGGAGGCGGCGATACCCGGCACAAAGTTGCTCGGGGCGAAAGCGGCCTGCTCGACCTCGGCGAAATAGTTCTCCGGATTCCGGTTCAACACCAGGCGCCCGACGGTCCTGGGCGGCACTTCGCCGTGCGGCCATACCTTGGTGATGTCGAGTATATCCCATGTGAAATCTTCGGCCTGTTCCGGAGTCAGCACCTGCACTTCGAGTGTCCAGGACGGATAATCTCCGCTTTCGATGGCCCTGTAAAGATCTTCGGTGGCATGGTCGGGGTTCTCGCCGGCCAGGCGGGTTGCTTCTTCGCGCGTGAGGTTTTTAATCCCCTGATCCGTTTTGAAGTGATACTGGACGTAAAAATGTTCTCCCTTTTCGTTGTACCAGACGTATGTGTGGCTGCTGTAGCCGTTCATATGCCGGTAAGTGGCCGGGGTGCCCCGGTCGGAGAAAAGGATTTCGACCTGGTGCAGCGATTCCGGGGTGAGGGACAGAAAATCCCAGAACATATCGGCGTCTTTCAGGTTGGTGCCGGGGGCGCGTTTCTGCGTATGGATGAAATCAGGAAACTTCAGCGGATCGCGAATGAAGAAGACCGGGGTGTTGTTGCCGACCATGTCGTAATTGCCTTCTTCGGTATAGAACTTCAGGGCAAAGCCCCGGGGATCACGGGCGGAATCGGCGGAGCCCCGTTCACCGCCGACCGTCGAGAAACGGGCAAAAACATCGGTGCGTTTTCCTACTTCCGAGAGGAAATCGGCCCTGGTGTAATCGGATACATCTTCCAGCACCTCGAAGTATCCATGCGCCCCGGCGCCTTTGGCATGCACCACCCGTTCGGGTATACGCTCGCGGTCGAAATGGGCGAGTTTCTCCATCAGGTGCGTGTCCTGCATGAGCACAGGGCCCCGTTCGCCCGCAGTCTTCGAGTTCTGATCGTCATCGACGGGACTGCCGAACGCTGTCGTCAGCTTTCCTTTTTTTTCACTCATCTTTCGCCCTCCGCGAGTAAAAAGAGTCCTTGAAAATGTTCACGTCGCGTTTGTGCAAGATATTATCGCGTATTGTATGCGGTCGGTGCAAACGCATCACGGCAGCAGTGGTTCCACGGGATTGTCCGTCGGCCGTCCCAATGCTTTGAGAAAGGCCGAGGTTAATTCCATGGGCCCGGTGTGCGTTGCCTCTTCGCCCGAACTTCTCTCTTTGATGACACCACCGGCCATCATGCCATGGCCGCCGAAATCGCCTTCGCAATCCCCTATCATACGTTCAGCTATCACCTCGCATTTTGCGTCCCTGAGACTGCTTCGGATGGACAGCAGGTAGACGTCCCCTTTCTTTTCAGTGCATAACGTCCATTTTACCACTTCCATCCGGTCGAAGAAATCTGCGATCCTGCCCAGGTCGTCGGAGCGCGGCAGCTCCGGCAGGTGGCATGCGACGATATCGGGCGTGTAGAGCTCGGCGGATTGCAGGGCTCTGGATAAGGTGCGCACGTAATCCCTTTCAATTTTTGGGTTCCTGAGCTGTCCGAGCACGGGATGATCCGCGCCGGCCAGCAGCCTGGTATAGATATCGACTTCCGCTTGTTTTCTGACCCTCTCCATATCACGGGTCTCGGTGGCTACGGCAAAAGCCAGGGCCGTAGCTACCCTTTTATGCATTGAGACGCCGGACGCGAAAAAATATTCCGCCACAATGCTTGCGCAGGCCCCATACTCCGGCCGGATGTCGAGAAAGGAGGCCCGGCAGCCGCTATCCGAGAGGTGATGATCAATAACACCGAGAACGTGCGCCGTTGCGGGCAGCGAATTGTTGGAGAACTGCGGCTGGGTATCGACACATAAGAATGGAGCGGACTTATGCAGCTCAACGTCCTGCGGGCGCTTGATTGTGATATTCAGCATGCGTTTCATCGCCCGGTTGTCCGGGCGCTGCACGTACCCGCCGCCGACGATAGTGGAACGGCACCCGGCGGAAGCCTTCAGAAGCTGCTGGAGCCCCTGCGCCGCCCCCATACAATCGGGATCCGGCCCGTTATGTATAAGAATATAAATATGTTCTATACCGTCCAGAACCTTGAGGAGTTCAGCGAATTTGCCGTTTTCCGTCATTCAATTCCCTTGCGCTGATGAGTTGCTGACATATAATGCCATTGTAGTATTGTGGCATTGTTCTGTCAAGGGGTGAAGATGGCGTTCAGGAACGCCACCTTTGCACCGGCAACAGGCACCACAGTCCGGCACGTAAGAGGACAACGCATTTTCAGCGCCCCCGCTCTGGAAATGGGGCGCCTGCCTCTCGGGCGTCGGACAGGCTGCAGAGCTTTGAAAACCAGTTTCGCACCGGGCCACATCGGCAACCACCCCCGATCCCGATGGTGCCAATGTGGCGCACTGCGCCAGCCGGCCGGCCTCCCTCTCTCTTCTTCCGGCCGCATTAAGAATCCGTTATGTAAGGGGATGGCATCCTGGTCCACCCTCGTCTGTACTGAATGGTATGAACGTTGCGAGTAAGTATTACTTCGGGAGTATTCGTTACGTCGCATCAAAAAGGTGAGGTGCAGGTCAATCGGACCAGGGGAACAGACACGAAAGGAAGCTTTGGGGGCAAACTGACCATGGGTAAACTGAACGATGCACAGTCGGGATTATCCGTTGCTGAAGCCGCTGAGGGCAAACCGGACGGGGAATTTTTCACAGTGGATGAGTTGCATCGTCTTTTTCCGGCCGGCGCCGATGCGGAAGGGATATTCGGCGATCATGTACAGGAAGAAGGTGATACGGATATTCAATACGCTTTTGGCACGGAAAGCGAGACAGAGGTTCGTGGGGGAACGGTGGTGAGCCCGGATCCGGTGTCCTTCGGAGACGATCGCCCGTTGCGCTCCGGCTCCGGGGAGTCCAAAGATTTTACAGGCTTTTATCTGGACCGGATCGGTTCGACGCCGCTTTTGACGGACGTGGGAGAACGGCATCTTTTTGAGGAGATGCAAACGGCGCGGGACCGATTCAGAAAGGAAGTTTTTGATTTTTTCCCGGCCCAGAGAGCGTGGACGGAAATTCTTCAACGTGTCTGTGACAGGCATCTCGATATCAACAGGGCGCTTGATTTCGCCGGGATCGGAATGTCCCGGGAGGAGGTGAGGGAACAGCTGCCGGAGCAGTTGGTTGCAATAAAAGAGCACGACAGAAAAGCCGGAGAGCTGTGGGTGCGGTGGGAACGATGCCGAACGGCGGAGGAGGTCACGAAGGAGGAGAAGGAGTTGCTGCTGCGGCGTATTGAAAACTGCCGCCGCAGGGCATGGCGCCTCCTTGAAGAATTTCCGCTGAAGGTTAATCGTATGGATTCGCTGATGAGCGATGTTCAGCGGGTTTTCTCGGAGCTGGAAGAGATCGAGGCGTCAAAGCGGCGCGGCGCCGGGCCGCAGAGGCGAGAGGAGTTGCAGGCCCGGTTGCACGCCGTCGAAGATATGCTTCGGGAGCCGGTGCATATGTTCAAGAACAGATACCAGGTTCTCAAGAGAGCTTATGATAGCTATATAGGTATTAAACAACGCATCGTTGCCGCCAATCTGCGCCTGGTTGTCAGCATAGCCAAGCGGTACCGGGGGAAGGACTTGAGTTTTTTAGATGTTATACAGGAAGGCAATGCAGGGCTTATAGCCGCTGTTGACCGGTTCGATTACCGAATGGGCAACCGGTTCAGCACCTATGCCACGTGGTGGATACACCAGAGCATCTGGTGTTCGATTGCAAAAAACGGCGGCGCCGTCAGCCTTCCCGTTCGGATTAAAAACGAACTCAAAAAACTCCGATCTTTCCAGAGACGCCTGGAGCAGAGCCTCCAACGGGAGCCCACTATGGCACAGCTTGCCGAGGCCATGGGTATGGACCGGGACAACGTTCGAACAATACTTCAGGCCAACCACACCACGATCAGTCTGGATGAGTCCGTCAAGGAGGGGAAACAGCGATCACTGAAGCACATTTTAGAGGAAGAAAGCGAATATTCTCCCTCTTTTCAGGCGGACAGGAAGATGCTGCGGGAACTGGTGGCCGATATCCTGCAGGACCTCGGTCACAGGGAAAGGGAGATATTGAAGCTGCGTCTGGGATTTGGCAGCGAGCATCCCCACACGCTGGAAGAGGTCGCGGAATTGTATGGTATCAGCGGAGAACGAGTGCGCCAGATCCAAAAAAGAGCGCTTGATACGTTGAAAAAACCAAAGTATATGAAAAGACTTTCGGACTTCAGGCACGTGCTGTATTGACATGCCGCCTTATAAGAGACCTATCCTCGATTGTGCCAAATGGCACCTCCACAACATATAGCGTGGAGTGACATTTGGCATTATCATGGGTAGTGCCTCTCTGGTCACCTTAGGATGCCAGGCGGCACTACCCCGCATATTTCATATAAGCATGCCGGCCCGTGGACCTGCTTTTGTTTCAAAACCCCGAACACATCCGGACAGTTCGCTCCGTTCCATGGATCGTCCTTTCGTCCATCGTTGTTTGCTTAAGAGACGGTATTTTCCTACAATTATGCTTCCTGAAAAGGGTCCTGGAGTAGAAAAAATTTATCATACGGCTGCCGGTTCCTGTCCCTTTTTGCCGGCAAGTACATCGGAATTGTGGAACTGTCCGGGCAGGGCATGCAGCAAGATATCCGGAGGCCTCAATGGAGTATACAATACACGGTACGGCGATGCAGGTGATCGAAGTGGACCTGAGCGACGGCAAGCCCCTTTACGCTCAGTGCGGAGCAATGAAGTGGTTGGCCGGTGATGTGGATGTGGAGTGGAGCAATGACGAGGGGTTTTTGGAGGGGATAAAGAGGTTGTTTGTCGAAGACGGAAAGATTTTCACCGACAGCTACACCGGCAGGGGAGACGGCGCAACGGCCGTTTTCGGCCATTCTTCCCCCGGGCAAATTTTCGTTTTCCAGCTGACCGACAGGGCTCTGATCTGCCAGAAACGGCTGTTTCTCTGCGCCGCCGGCGCGATAAAGTACGGCGTTCATTTCAGCAGAAAAAAAGGAGTGCATTTTTTCGGCGAAAGTGGTTTTGTTCTCAATCAGTTCGTGGGCGAGGGCTGCATCGCGATAAAGATGGATGGAGAATGTGTTGAACGGGAGCTTGAGAGCGGAGAGGTTATCCGGGTGGATCCGGCATGGGTGGGTGCATTTGAAGAAGGCGTGAAAATCGTTGAAGAAGATATCACCGGAGCACCGAAAAGGTTCCGCGGGGAAGGCGGTTCGGCGTTTCTTCTGAAGTTGATCGGTCCGGGCAAAGTCTGGTTGCAGATGCAACCTGTACAGGAGCTGGCCAAAGAACTGCACAGGTACCTGCCGCCCAGGCCCGACCCGCGGTAGACCATGCCAGTGGCCGGAAGGGACCGGATCGGGACAACGGTAAGGGGCAAACATTCAGGAATCGGCCGGGCGCGGATCAAGTCATCCGGTTCGGTGTATGTGCGGACCGGAACATGCGGTCGCCGGACAAAGGGATATGTTCATCCGTCTTCCTCCCCGAAACTGCACGGGAGTTCAAGGTTGAGCGTCGATCCTTTCCCCTTCCCCGCACTCTCCACACTGATGTTTCCTCCGGCGAGGTCGACCAGTTTTTTGACCAGAGCCAGTCCAAGCCCGGAACCTTTCATCCCGTCCATACGCTTTATTCTCCCGAATTCCTGGAAGATGTGTTTTTGCTCCTCTTCGGTAAGTCCCGCTCCCGTATCACGGACGCTGATTCGGAAAGAGCTGTTCGTTTTTTCGACACCGACATCGATCTCGCCCTCGTCGGTATACTTGACCGCATTGTTGACCAGGTTGCGCACAGCCGTTTTGATAACAAAATCGTCGCCATGAACATCAAACGGCTCCCACTCTTCAACGCGGAGCTCCAGGCCCTTATCTTCGGCCAGTATGCGCTGTTCTTCCACCTCCTCCTCTATCAGCTCCCTCAGATCGATCGGCTGTTGTTTAAGGCTGAGGTGCTGCTTTTCAATCTTCGAAAGCTCGAGAAAATCGTTCACAAATCCGTTCAGCCGGTCCGCGGATCTCCTGACGATGCTGAAGAGCTTTTCCACCCGTTCCGGATTCTCACTGATGCTCATTTCCTTGAAGACCGAAACCGTGGATATCAGGGAGGAGAGCGGTGAACGGAGTTCATGGACCATGTAGCGGAAAAACTGTTCCCGCTCCCGCTGCAGGTGACGCAGCTCGGTCACATCGTTCATAACAATGAGGTGCGCGGGACTGCCCTCCCAGTCGGTCCGCCTCGAACGGATCTGCACCTCCCTGATCTCCTGGTCGGCATTGGTTATTTTTGTGTCGTATTCTTCCGCCGCCCGTTCTCCTCCATTATGCCTGTCATCATACAGGCCCCGGTCCCGTTCTCTGACCTCATCGTCAAGGATGTTTGCAAAGGGATGTCCGAGCACCTCCGACTTGGGATGGCCCAGCAGATTGAAGAAAGAACGGTTGCAGAATTTGATTTTCCCGCCCTGCACCACCACCATGGCGCTGTGCATGTCGTCGAGGACACGGTTGAATCGGGTCTCCCACCTTCTCTGTGCTTCGTAGGACGCCAGCAATTCCCACAGCAATTGCGCCGCCTCTCCGGTGACAACGGAGGTCCCCGCCGGTCGTTTTTCATACAGCGTGCCGGCCAGAGAAGGGTCGCCGGTGGCGTCGATGGCCAGCTCCGGACGCAGGTCCTGTACCGCCTCCACCGCGCTCTGGTAAAAAGTCAGGCCGCATCTTTGCGCTATCGCCACGCCGACCGCCCGGGGATTGGAATCGCACACCGCTATCAGGTCAAACTCATCCTTCGCAAGCAGGTAAGGCAGCAGAGCGCTGCCCCCTTTGCCCAATCCGATAAGGAGCGTTTTAGCTTTCATCGTTTTTGTTCTCCTGTCGACCTTGCGTTTTTGAACTGCTGAGTTATCTCTACAATTTTTGATACAGCTTCGTCAACGGCCCGTTCCGCCTCCGGCGACAGACTTTCGGAAAACCCGAAACAACAGCCGCCGACCCTGCACAGCCAGGCGGAGGGACGGGCCCCATAAAGCCGGCGGGCGGCCGCCAGAACATCCTCCGGACCGGCGGCATGGGGGTTGAATGATCCCTCGCCGTCCTCCGCGCAGCCCGACAGTTCCTGAAAGAGGACCTCGCCGGGAGCATCCGCACGGGACGCATCAACAAAGATCACAAGAGAACGCCCTGCTACCATCTCCGAATGCTCGGGAAGGAGCTGGTGGCAACTGTCAAGCCGGCAGCCCTTTTTAAAAACCGGGTTCGACTCCAGTCTCTCCAGAACGGCCCTTCCCGCACCGTCGTCGCCGCGCATCGGGTTTCCATAACCGACGATCAGTATTTTTTCCCGGGCATTATTCATCGTGTCAGGCATGCCGTCCTGCGGCCGGAGGGGTCGTACAGTTCGACCTGCATCGGCATGTTTCCCACCGCATGGGTCGAACAGCTGAGGCACGGGTCATAAGCCCTGATGACCGCCTCAACCCGATTGAGCATCCCCTCCTTAATGTCCTCTCCCCGGACATATTCCCGGGCGACCTGCAAAACGCTGCGGTTCATTGCCAGATTGTTATGCCCCGTAGCAACGATGAGGTCGACATCATCGATAAGACCGTCTTCGTCGATCCGATAGTGATGTATCAGCGTCCCGCGCGGGGCCTCAATAGCGCCGGTGCCTTCTGAAGCGTTATGCGCTGCATCGGCTCTGACCCGCGTACCGAGCACTGAAGGTTCCTGAAGGATCTGCTGTATGCGCTCCAGTCCATGCAGGATCTCAATAAGCCGGGCATAGTGGTAGAAGAACGTACCGGAGACCGGACCGTCCTGGATGCCGCGAAACTCCTCGAGTTCTTTATCGGCCTGGGGCGTGCCGCACCGATCGCAGACGTTCAGCCTTGCAAGCGGGCCCACACGGTATAAGCCGCCCGGATATCCCTCCTTTTTGAAATAGGGGAACTTCAGGTAGGACCAGGGCTCAACCTTTTCCCCCAGGACGGCATCGTATTCGGAAGGGGAAAAATCTTCAACGATGCGCTTCCCACTGGAATCAACAAGCCGTAAAAGGCCGTCATAATGTTCCAGCGTGCCGTCATGGGCGACCATTCCCAGGAAGGCCGATTCAAAATTGCCGAAACTTTCGATCTCCCGCTGGAAATTGTCCCGGACGCCCTTAAAAACCTCCAGAGCCTCTCCCGCTATCTGCATGGTCTCGGGGATCTCGTTCAAAAATTTATCCCTGCTCTCCGCCCG
This sequence comes from Candidatus Brocadiaceae bacterium, assembly GCA_003551565.1. Taxonomy (GTDB): domain Bacteria; phylum Planctomycetota; class Brocadiia; order SM23-32; family SM23-32; genus PUMZ01. Next base: position 9,122 of record PUMZ01000386.1, read on the forward strand.
CATCGGCGAGCTGACGCCACCCGGAACGACCCATGCCGCATGTATCTTTTTGCCGGCGAGCGCTTCGATCAGTTCCTGGCCGTATCGGCGCAGCCGGATGCCTTTACGGGCAAGATCAGGATTCTCATCCATAAGTCCCATGACATTACGCCGAGCCGGATTGGAATCCATGCCGAGTAAAAGGTCGGGGCCCGAAAGGTGAAAGAAACTCAAAGCGTGGGACTGGACCATCTGGGCGTAATTCAGCAACTTACGCAGCTCCACAGCCACGGGGGGAATGCGCACAGCCATGAGCTGGTCACCCGCTTTGCCGCTTCCGAGCATATGGCTGACCGGGCAAATACCGCAGATCCGGGCCGTAATGGATGGCATCTCATGAAAGGGACGTCCTTTGCAGAACCGCTCGAAACCCCGGAACTGCGTCACATGAAATTTTGCATCAGAAACCACACCACCATCATCGAGGTGGAGCGTTATTTTAGCATGTCCTTCAATCCTGGTGATCGGATCAATTTTTATTTCCCGAGCCATGAATTCATTTCCGAAGAGTTAGTGTTTTGTGCCTGAACTGCTGCTGCCGCCCCGTCCCTGCCGGTCCGGTTCCACCGAAAAAGACACGATCACACTGCGATAACGATCCTTGCAACAGCCCGCCGGGGTTCCCTCCGAAGCTGCGCACGACCACTCACCCGAAGTGGGTTCTGACGCCACGACGCGGTATCCTGCCCGCCATCAGTTCGCCCAGTACCAGCTGAATGAGCTGCGCCCCCGGAGGGCAGCCCTGAATGTATTCATCCACCTCGACAACTTCGTGGAGCGGCCGCACGCGTTTGAGCAGTCTCGGGAGCCATTTTTCCCCGGTCAGGCCCGGCAGACTGCTGCATTCGGTCCCCTCCTCGCAATACACCTCCTGCAATATTGGAAGTGATCCGTAGCCGTTGCGCATCGACGGCACATTACCGGTAACGGCACAATCTCCGAAGGAGACCACAATCCGGGCTTTTTCCCTGACCTCCCTGGCTTTTTCGATCTCCTCTTCCGTACTTACGGCGCCCGTGACAAGGAACACGTCGACGTCATCAGGTATGGTTTTTGCATCCACAAGCGGGCCGTAGACAAGTTCTATGTTATCGGGCAGGGTTAACAGATGCTCGTCCATATCGAGAAAGGACATGTGACAGCCCGAACAGGCATCCAGCCAGATTGTACCGAGGCTTACCTTTTTCATTGCTTACTCTTCCTCCCGCATGGTCCTCAGATAAGGCAGAAATTGCGTTTCTTTTTCCATTTCCGCCACCGCCTTCCCCTTGTCGAACAACGCTCCCGTAGGGCACACCTGGACGCATTTTCCGCACTCTGTACAGGTCGTGCTTTCGCCCCACCTCTGGTTCATGTCCGTCACCACCCGCGTGCCGGCTCCGCGATCCATGACATCCCAGGTATGCGCCCCTTCGATCTCATCGCAGACCCTTACACAGCGCTGGCAGAGGATGCAGCGGTTATGGTCCACAGCCATCTCGCGGTGCGAGGCGTCCACCCCCAGGCGCGGATAAACGTAGGGATAACGCGTATGGTCAACCCCGAGGTCTTCGGCAAGCTGCTGCAGCTCGCAATGCCCGTTCGACACGCAAACGGCACATATATGGTTCCTCTCGCTGAAGAGCAGCTCGACCAGTTTTCGCCTGTACTCGATGATCCGGGGTGTTTTCGTGTTCACCGACATGCCCTCTTCTATGAGGGTCACACAGGCGGGCAGCAGTTTACCGTTATCTCCCACCTCCACCAGGCATACGCGGCATGCGCCGAGATTGGAAAGACCCTCGATTGTGCAGAGGGTGGGTATAGAGATCTCGTTTTCGCGTGCGACCTCCAGGATGGTCTGCTCATCGGTACCGCTCACATCAAGCCCGTCGATTTTCAGCGTTTTTACGGTCCGCCTGGCTCTGACCGGGTCCGGACCTCTGTTAAGCCGAGCAACCATTGATCACCTCCGCAGTTTGCTTGAACTTGCAGACACCAGCAGGACATTCCCTGTGCTTGATATGTGCAATATATTCATCTTCAAAATACCTGAGGGTGCTCTTCACCGGGTTGGCCGATGTCTGCCCGAGTCCACAAAGGCTTGTTTTTTCAACAAGATCGCAGAGGTCGTTGAGCGTCTCAAGGTCCCTCAGCTCCGCGTTCCCGTCCGTTATTCCCGCCAGAATCTCATACATCTGAGGAGTCCCGGCACGGCAGGGTATGCACTTTCCGCACGATTCCGTACGGCAGAAATCCATGAAATACTTCGCCACATCAACCATGCACGAGGTCGTATCCATCACAATCATCCCGCCCGATCCCATAATAGAGCCCACCTCACTCAGTGAGCCGTAGTCCACAGGCATATCGAGATACTGAGCCGGGATGCATCCGCCCGAAGGCCCCCCGGTCTGCAGCGCTTTGAATTCTCCCCCCCCCGGGATCCCCCCTCCGATATCATAAATGATCTCCTTCAGAGTGATACCCATCGGGACTTCGATAAGTCCGGTATTGACCACCCGCCCCGCCAGGGCGAAGACCTTCGTACCTTTGCTGTCGTCGGTGCCGATCGAGGCAAACCATCCGCCACCCCGGCGCAGTATCGTGGGGACATTGCCGAGGGTCTCGACATTGTTTAACAGCGTGGGGCAACCCCACAAACCGAAGTTTGCAGGATACGGCGGACGCGGACGGGGCTGTCCCCTGCGGCCTTCGATCGAGGCCATCAGGGCGGTTTCTTCGCCGCACACGAACGCTCCTGCACCGAGGCGGATCTCTATGCTGAAGTCAAAATCCGTATCGCAGATATCATGACCCAGCAGTCCGGCCTTGCCGGCCTGCCGGATGGCTTTCCTGAGCCTCTCAATAGCCAGCGGGTACTCGGCACGCACATAGACATACCCCCTGCTTGCCCCCACCGCATAAGCGGCAATGGTCATGCCCTCCAGAACCGCACAGGGATCACCTTCCAGCACGGAACGGTCCATAAATGCCCCCGGGTCTCCTTCGTCTCCGTTACATACTACATACTTGGGAGAGCCGGTAGCGTTGTAAACAAAGTTCCATTTTGTGCCGGCGGGAAATCCTCCGCCGCCCCTGCCGCGCAGTTTGGAATTCT
>PUMZ01000416.1 GCA_003551565.1 Candidatus Brocadiaceae bacterium
AATTTGCTCTATATAATCGGGGCTTCCCAGAAGGGCTGAGTGGCCCATAACGACCCCCACTTCATTCACAATTCGCTGGGTAACAGGCAGGTTCAGTTCGGCATAGTTCTGTATATTCTCGTCTTTTCTGAACGGTATCGGGCTGGTGCTGTCGTATAAATTAAGAAGCCCATGTCCATGAACGGGGGGGTAAGTTGTCCCAAGGCTGACGCCTTCCGCACCGAGGGCGGCGAGATAATCCCCGCGTTCCAAACCTTCTGCTGCGGATTTATCGTAATGCAGACTCATTGCATAGTATGACTGACGCGTCACACGCTCGTCCCGTCTGGCTGCTCTTAGAGGTCCACCGCACTTTTCAAGTCCCTGGCTGAGACGATGGACATTTTCCTCACGAATCCTTAACTGCTCGGGCAGCCTTCTCAGCCCGCCTCTGAGCAGGACGGCCTGCATCTCCGTCGCCCTGTAATTATGCCCGTAACGGTTGCCCGGCCCCGTGAAGTCAGGCATCCAGCCTACATGTTTGAGGCAATAGAGGGTTTCATATACGCTTTGATCACTGCATGTAATTGCTCCGCCTTCGCCGCAGGTGAGAACTTTCGACTGTTGGAAGCTGAAGCTGCCGGCATCTCCGATGGCTCCGGCTCCCTGGTTCCTCCATCGGCTTCCATGCTGGTGCGCAACATCCTCAACAACCTTGAGATTATGTCGTTCAGCGATATCCATGATGGCGTCCATATCGCACATGCACCCGTATATATGCACCGGTATAATGGCTTTTGTACGGGGGGTTATGGCGTTTTCTATCGCTTGGGGCGAGATGCAGAAAGTTTCCGGGTCGATATCGACTACTACTCCGTTTGCACCTATATCGAGTGCTGCCTGCAGTGTCGCAACCCATGTCAGACCCGGCACGATAACTTCGTCGCCCGGTTCGACTCCTACCGCCTGCAAAGCACACTGGATAGTAACCGTTCCGTTAGCAAGGAGAGCGCAGTGACGACTCCCGATAAAATGAGCGAATTCATTGCAAAAAGCGGTTTCGTGGGGCCCCGCCCAGCTCCATTTTCCGCTCCTAACAGCTGCTTCCATCCACGCGGCTTCCAGATCGCCGGATACGGGCCATGCCGGCGCCGGTATTGTTACTGTAGGGCTGCCACCTTGAATAGCAAGTTTGCTCATAGCACTGATTCTCTCAGAAGGAATTATAGTGAAATAAGAAAAAAAATTGTTATTGCATATTATTCTTTATTCTTCCCTAACAACGCTAACATGATCATGCGGTCAAGCGCTTCATAATCGCGTTCTGCGATCATTTCATCGATCTTATCCTGGTTGAGGTTACGGCTGACTTCGAGCAATGCGAGGAAAATCTCCCGACTGTTACTCAAATGCAGGGTGGCGGCTTCGTCCTTCTGTGTTCGCATAGCCTTTACGTCAAGTCCGACCCACTCACCCCTTTTGCCGTAATCATGCGTGTCCAGTATCCGCACCTGGTTGAACGCACGGCGCAGGTCGACGCTGCCGAAGGACTTGTCCTGGTCGAACTTCAGACCATTCTGATCGTTAAGGTGAACCGTCCAGAGCTTATCAAACGCCAGCGCAAACCCCATCTCATCAGAGGGGTCCATACCGGCAAGTATGGCGTGAGCACTTTCGATGTTGACTCCCACCCTGTCAGGGTCGGCGGTCAGCGCGGCTATAGCCAGAGCATGGCCGGTAGTAGGGAGGAAAGCGTGGTCCATCGGTTCATTGGGTTTCGGCTCGATGGCGATACGTATATTCGGGGCGGCTTCGAGCATGCAGTCTATGGCTTCGACGAGTCGTTCGGTTGCCACTTTCGAGTCTTTTGCTTCCCTGATATACGTTCCCTCGCGCGCTAACCACAGGACGATAAGGTCGGTGTCAAGCGCCCTGGCTATATCCACAGACAAGCGGCTGCGATCATGGGCATATTCTCTGACCTTCGGGTCGTTAGCCGTGTAGGCGCCGTCGATCGTGCGCGGGTCTTCCCAAAGCCGTGGAGCCACAAATTCTGCTTCCAGCCCATGGTCTCTGAGCGTATGGGCCATTTTCCCCGCTTCATTAACGACCTGTGCAGGTGTGAGGTCGTTTAAATTCGGCACGGCGTCGTCATCGTGGAACTGAACGCCGTCGAAACCAAGGTCTTTGAACATAGCGAGTTTTACGTTGAACGTAATGCTTTCCCGAACGGGAGGGCCGAACGGATCGGCACCTTCATGAATATTCCACGGTCCGAAAGTAAACCTGAATTGTCCTGCCATTGCTCTGCCCCCGAGTAAAAGTAATAGTTAGCCTCGATTGTGCCAAATGGCATCTCTACAACATATAGCGTGGAGTGACAATTGGCATTATCACGGATAGTGTCAATGTGGTCACGTATGGTGCCAGTTGACACTATCCCGCTTTTCTCACAAGCCTCCAGTGGTGTAGATGCGCAGAAGGCAAACGCCGCTGTATTCGTATACTGCAAGTGCAGCCTTCTAAAGCAGATGCGCCGCTGGAGGCTTGCCCGCAGGGCAAAGTGCCGTTTGTTACAATCATTTTCCACTGTGGTAAAAAGATTCACCATAAATTATTCATTAACTTCATATAGTAAA
>PUMZ01000288.1 GCA_003551565.1 Candidatus Brocadiaceae bacterium
AGGGGACCGCCGCCTCTGCGTCTTCCGCCCTGCCCCCGTATTTGCCGGCCACGCGGTTGCATTCCACCACCCCGCGCCGCTCGTCGGAATATTCGACGACCGATACGACGCCGCACGGATCCCTGCGGGAAAAGACCGTCCGCGCCCCGGGCCCCATCAGGGTCATCAGCATCTCAAAGGCATGGACTCCGTACCATACGATTGAGCTCCCTTTAGGGGCCTCGCCCAGAGGACCGTAAAAGTTGCACAGTTGCGGAAACTTCACCCTCATTTTGCAATCGATAATTTCCGGGATGAAACGCAGGGCCGAAGACGACCACACGGACAAGCCCTTTTTCTGCGCCGTTTCACAGATCTTTTTCCCGTTTTCGAGGGTATCGGCCATCGGTTTGTCGAGAAAAATCGGGACGCCTATTTTTGCGGCTTGCGAAAAATACTCGAGGTGAAGGGCCGGATCGTTGATTTCGAGCAGTATGCCGTCGGCGCCGGACACCGTATCTTCAAAAGAACGCGTCACCGTTACTCCCATCCGTTCGAGCTTTTTCTGCCGCTCGTTCTGACCGGACTCCGATTGGAAAGCGCTGGGGAAACGCATGCAGCTTATGACCCGGAGCCCGTCCACCACACGTCCTTGCCCCTGTATGAGATCGGTAAACGCCACCGTATGGCTGGTATCCAGACCGATTGCAGCCAGCTTGAACATGATTGTACCTCCTGGTAGTGAAATATGACCGAACAAGTTCGCCTTATACTCGTCAAGCGCAATAGCCGAAGATGCCGCCCCGCGCCGTGCAGGTGTTAAACGGCCGTCGGCGTCCGGTGAATACCGTCCCCCATCGCAAAAAACGGCGGGTGATCCACCGGACTCTTACCGGTGATCGGAATCTCTCCCATCAGCGCTCGTGCGGCGGCCCGTTGCGTTCCGGTACAGCCGCCGTAGGTGTTGATATAAGGGTCCATGAAGGCGAACTCGTAGAGATGATAGGGGGTTGCCCAGCTGATAAACACCGGCGGCACGTCGGGATTGGCAAACGGAAAGCCATCCATAAGGCATCGCGATTCGGGGCCGTGGCAACGTGCGGTCGACCAGCCCCATTGCGGCGGATAGTACAGTCCCACCACCAGAGCGTCCCATTCGCCGTCCTCAATGCGGTCGTAAAGCGTTTCCTGCGGGGGGTTCTTGAAGGAGTCAACCACGCATCCCGAATTGCGCAGCGTCTGTTCGAACACCCCGAGCGTGAAATCCTCGCGGTTCGTGATGAGCACGCTCGCTATGCGCAGCCCCCGCCGGACCGCCAGCGGAACCGTGTTGCGGCTGTCCCGCAGCAGCGTTATCGACCGTTCCGCCAGCCGCTCGGCGTCGGCGGCGTAGGAGGTGCTTGCCATCACCTTCCTCCGTTGCTCGCCGGTCATAAGGGGCGGGTCCTCGTGCAGATGAAGCCGGGCTTTCAGCGTAAGGACGCGACGCACGGCATCGTCGAGCCGTTCCGGAGCCAGGCGCCCGTCGCCGAGGCATACCTCCAGGTCATCGTAGACCGAGCGCAGGCGGTGGACGAACAGCAGCATGTCGTTGCCGGCATTGAGACAGGCCAGATGCATCTCCCGCCGGCGGAAGTGCATGGTCAGCCCGGCCATCGTCAGCGCATCGGTCACCAGCAGGCCGTCGAACCCCCATCGTTCCCGCAAAAGACCGGTACAAACGGCGCGGCTTGTCATAACGGGGCGGGGAAAGAGCGGATCGCCGCATTCCGGATCGATTCCCGGACAGGCCACGGGCGAGGTCATGATGGCCCACACCCCGGCGTCGATGGCGGCCTTGAACGGCAGGCCGCTGGTGCGGAACCACTCCCCGCCAGAGGCCGGATTGATGGGAGTTGTCAGGTGCGAGTCGCGATCATCGCTTCCACTTCCCGGCATATGCTTGGCCGTTGCGGCCATCCCGTGCTCCTGCATGCCGTGAAGAATTCGCACCGCCAGCCGTGCTACTGTATCCGGATCGGCGCCAAGGCAGCGGATGTTGCTGAGGTTGTTCGGGTTGGTGCTCAGGTCCACCACCGGGCCGAACGCCCAGTTGTATCCGGCGGCGCGGCCTTCCACCGCTATGGCCTCGCCAAAACGGTAAGCCAGTTCCTCATCATCGCACGCTCCAAGCGCGAGCTGCCCGGCAAACTCCGTCCCGCCCTCCACGCGCTGTCCGGCCCCCCGTTCAAGGTCGCCGGTGATAAGAAGCGGCACCTTCGAAGTCTCCTGTGCTGCGGCTATCATGCGGCGCGTGTCCGCGGGGTCGCCGCCGAAAGTATGGCAGCCTCCGGGCTGCTGCTCTTCTATGAACCGCTCCACGCTGCCGCCGAAAGGCTCCAGTGCGCCGGAGGTCAGCCTGGGTATCATGACCTGTCCGAGTTTTTCCCGCAGGGTGAGCGATTCGAGCGTCTCCTCCACCCAATTCCTGTCTTTCTCTTCCAGTTCCATGCCTCTCTCCGTCCTGCAGGCGGTTAACCCAAATTGTGTCATTTGGCACATGGGCCAAAATGTGGTAAAAAAACAGTCTCCTTTCCTTCTTCCCGGGAGCCACATTATGCTCAAGATGACACAATTTGAAAATGAAAGACAAAAA
>PUMZ01000299.1 GCA_003551565.1 Candidatus Brocadiaceae bacterium
CCCATGGCGGTGACGGTCCCCAAGGCCACGCCGGCGGCCGATGTGCCACGGCTGATGGAGGAACACGGTGTTGCGATTCCATGCATCGTCAAGCCCGTCGACTCCTCAGGCAGCAAGGGGATCACGGTGCTGGACGAAACATTGGCCACACTCCCCGCTGCGCTGGAGCATGCGTTCGCGTTTTCGCGATCCGGTGAATGCATTATAGAACAGTACATCGAGGGCGATCAGATCCACGGAGACGGCTACCTGGAAGGCGGGCAACTGGTCTTCCAGTACCTCGGCGACCACGTGTTCTTTACCGACGGCAGCTGCCGCGTCCCGATATCGACCCGCTGGCCGACCCGCTACGGCCCCGAAGTCGTTCAACACATCGCGAGCCAGGTGGAGGCGATCGCGAGCGTTAGCGGATATCGGAAGGGTCCTGTCAATATCGAGGCGCGCGTCACGCCGGAAGGGGCGATTTACATCATCGAGGTTTCGCCCAGAAACGGCGGCAACCATGTGCCGATCATCATCCAGCACCTGACAGGATTCGACTTTGTTCGCCAGGTCTATTGCGATGCAGCCGGCAACAAGAACCCTATCAGCGTGCCAAACGCAAGGGCGTTACCCGGTGCGCATTACGTTCTACACTCATCGACAGCCGGAATTCTGGAGGGGGTGAGGCTAAGCGACACGATCCGGCCCCATCTCCTGCAGCTCGAACTGTTCAAGCGCGAAGGCACGACTCTGGAATTGTTTCGCGGTTCCAACGGAAGCGTTGGCGTTGCGCTCCTGTCGTTCAGTTCGGTGGCAGAGCGTGATGCGCTGATGTCTGTGGCTAGTCAACACATCGGCTTGCAGATTCGCCCAGCGTGAGTCAGCAGATGGCTAACCACGAGATCGGGGGGTATTTCGGATTGGAGCTCGGGAGGGGGCGTGACTACCCCCACGCCGGCGCGTTGCACCTAAACTCCGCCCGCAACGCCTTTCTGCATATTCTGGAATCAGTGCGTCCGAGCCGCCTTTACCTTCCCAGCTACCTGTGCAAGAGCATGATGGAGCCTTTGTCGCGCACTGGCATCCCGCATGAGTTCTATCATATCGATGAGCGTCTGGAGATCGCGAGCCTCCCGGACACGGGTTCAAGCGAAAGGATTCTTTATGTCAATTACTTCGGGGTGAAGGCCCAGTACTCGACGAGGCTCGCGCAGCGCTACGGGCAATCCCTCGTCCTCGACAACTCGCAGGCGTTCCTTGCCGCAAACACGCCCGGCACCGCCTGCATTTATTCCCCACGAAAGTTCGTCGGGGTGGCTGATGGCGGTCTCCTCCACGGTAGCGCCCCGCCCACGGAACGACTTGAACCCGACTCCTCGGTCGATTCCACCCGGCACCTAATCGGCCGACTCGATGCCAGCGCGGCACAGTTCTACCCTGATTACCGGAGCTCAGAGGAATCCTTGGCCAACCGTCCCCTCAGGGCCATGTCAGCATTCACGCGCGCGGTCCTTCGGTCCCTGGATTATGAGCAAATCAAGCTGGTGCGGGAGCGGAATTTCTGGTACCTGCATGCTCATTTGGGTTCGGAGAATCGGTTGGAGATCGCGCCCCCTGAGGTTTGCGGGCCGATGGTCTATCCGTTCTGGGGCAGCAGGCCTGGCCTGCGTGACAGGCTGATCGGGAATCGCATCTACGTGGCCAGGTATTGGGCAGAGGTCCTCTCGAACCCGCGGCGCTCCAGCGTCGACGAGAGGCTGACGAATGAACTCCTGCCGCTACCGATCGACCAGCGCTACGGGACGCGCGATATGGACCGGATTATCGAGACCGTTCTACGTGCGTAACCGCCCGAGTTCGCGCTCAGCCAGCATAAGGTGATCCCATGTCACGAGCATTTCGGGTGTACTTTCGGGCGCTGGAGCTCGACGACTACAAGACCTCGGTGCACTGGCGCCGCGACGACGCCATGTGGGAATCGGTAGCCGGGAGGCGGTATTACGTCTCGGAAGAGTACGAGCGCCAGTGGGTCGAGCGCCGGGTGTCTGGCATCCCGAACTCCGAAACCTTCGCAATCTGCCTGCTGGAAAATGATGCGTACATCGGGAACGCCTACCTGAATGAAATTGATCTGTTCAACCGTTCGTGCACTTCAGGTCGGCTGATCGGGGATCCGGGATATCGCGGTAAGGGTCTGGGGCTAGAAATCACGATGCTGCTGCTTCGACACGCGTTTATGGAGCTTGGACTGGAGCGCGTTGCATCGCGGCAACTCACCACCAACATCGCCTCGATCAAATCTCTTGCCAAGGCCGGCTACCGGCAAGAGGGCATCGCACGCAAGGCCGTGATGAAGAGTGGGAAGCTCGTAGACCTCAATCTCATGGCATGCCTGCGGGAAGACTTTCTGCCCCTTTGGGAGGAATTTTCGAATGAGTGATCGTCCGTCTCAGCGGACTGCACGGGATTTCCGAGCGGAACATGCGATGAGCCCTCGACCCCCCTGTGTGTCAACATCCAGTCCAACAGTTCCTGATCGGTTTTATCTGTAACATTCAGGGCGCTTACGGAGTGGAAACATGTCTGATTCCAATGAAGTCGTCCCCGATCCGAGACTGGAGAAACGCCCCC
>PUMZ01000292.1 GCA_003551565.1 Candidatus Brocadiaceae bacterium
AAACCAAGGCTTCGGAGAAGATGAACTCCTATCATGCCTGTCAGCACAGCGGTCAGCATGATCTTGACGACGGTGAAATCTTCAAGGAGCAGCTGCTGCATGATAACATTATACTGAGTGACCCCGCCTTTTTGAAGCAGGAAGCCAAATCCGATTCCGATCAGAAAACCAATCAACAGCTGAGTCCGCTTTTTTGAGTGCAGTTTGTTTAACATTTCTCATCTCCGTATATTAGTCCATTTATCACGAGTTGTGCGGCCACAGCTATCCGCCGAGGATAACTCTGAAAAGCAGCATAGCAGTAGCGATCCCGCCAATGAAGAAACAGCAGGCGGCGATCCAGCTGCTCACTGTCAGTTGCAGCGTTCCGCTTATCCCGTGCCCGCTGGTGCAGCCACCGGCCCAGCGTGCGCCGAATCCCAGGATTATTCCGCCAATAAGGCTTGCTACCCACCGAAGTGCCGCAGAGTCTCCCGCCGCATCGGCCCAAATATCCGGAATAAGCAGGACATGAAACTCGCTGGAAATAACCGCCGATAAGAATGCCCCCAGTATCAGCCCGGCTACCAGCATCCATTCCCAATCAACCGACGGTGTGAATTTCTGATAATACGCCTTCTCCTTAACTTTGTCGCCTCGGAAAAGCAGCTCAAGCATACCGCTTGTGCGCGCGAACGCAGTAGAGCAGCCGAGCGGCTTGTTTGAAAGCAGAAATGCGATGCAGGACAGCAGTCCGATCCCCGCACCGACCACGTAGGGAGACCATCTTGACATTGATAACCATTCCATTGTGAACCTCCTGTCGAAAAATATCGTTTTATTTATCTTTAAAGATTTTACTATAGAAACATTTGCGTGTCAATAGAGGAAGATGCTGGGATGTGGTGGCACAGGTCTGAGTGCAGAGAGGCGAGGAACGCATAGGCAGAGATACGGAGTCACGAAGTCACGGAGACACCGAGTCATGAATTCGACTTTACCGTCCACATTCTGCTATACTTGAATACATATCCCGAGTTCATAGCCCGTTGTAAAACAACTGCGTATTTTTTGTTTTTTTTTGAAATGAATGTTCAACTGACCATCAATGACAGGGAGGTCCGGGTGCCGCAGGGTGCCACGATTCTTGACGCTGCCGAAAAAATCGGCATCGATATTCCCACGATGTGCTATCTTAAGCCCTATGAACCCTCGACAAGCTGTATGGTGTGCGTGGTACGGCTGAGCGATGCCGACGAGCTGGTTCCGGCCTGCGGACGGTTGGCCGAAGACGGTATGGTGGTCGACTCGCAATCCGAAGCCGTAACCGAGGCCCGGCGCGCGGCGATCGAGCTGCTTCTGAGCGATCATCTCGGCGACTGCACGGCGCCGTGCCAAACAGCCTGCCCGGCCGGTCTGGATATACCGCTGATGATGAATCTGATCGCTGAAGAGCGACTTGATGAGGCCATCGGGGTGGTCAGGCGCGATGTTGTGCTCCCGGCCGTGCTGGGGCGCATCTGCCATGCACCGTGCGAGAAGGTGTGCCGGCGCGGACAGCTCGATGAACCCGTATCTATCTGTCTCTTGAAACGATTCGCAGGCGATACTGCTTTGGAGTCCGATAATTATCCACCTACCGGTTCCGAAGAGTTAAGCGGCAAGAAGATAGGTATTATTGGAGCCGGCCCCGCCGGACTCTCGGCGGCTTTTTACCTGCGGCGGAAGGGATACGCAATCACCGTTTTCGACGTCCACGAATTGCCGGGCGGGATGCTCAGATACGCTATGGGACAGGACAAACTGCCGCATGATCTATTGGATGCTGAAGTGGATGCCGTCATGGGGCCAGGTATCGATTTCGCGCCCAAAACAACTGTCGGTATGGACATTTCGTATGAGGACGTGCGGAAAGAATACGATGCCGTCTTTGTCGCCACCGGTAGGGCTGGGGCCGATGCAGGCGATGTTTTCGGCCTGCCGGTCAGCAAGACCGGCATCGAAGTGAAAAAGGGCACGTATGAAACCGCTGCCGAGGGGATATTTGCGGGTGGCGATATCGTGCGTGACCGCCGAAGGGCGGTGCGTTCCATAGCGGACGGTAAAGAGGCGGCCCGGGCCATTGACCTTTATCTCATTGGACGGGAAGTAGCGGCACTGGGGCGTCGTTTTAACAGCAGGATGGGGGATCTGAAATGCGGAGAGGAAACGCCGGAACTTTTCGGTGCCTCGCCCGCTCCACGTCATAAAGCGGAAGGGTGTGGAGGTTTGACGGCCCCGCAGGCGCGGGAAGAAGCCCGGCGGTGTCTGCACTGCGAGTGCCTCAAGCCCGAAAACTGCAAGCTGCGCGATATGGCGGAAAAATACGGCGCGAAAAGCAGCCGGTACCCGGCTCAGGGACGGGTGCTGTTTTCCCGTAGCACGGATCACGATACGGTCGTCTATGAACTTGGAAAGTGTATTAAATGCGGGCTGTGCGTGCAAATCACCGAAGAGTCTGAAGAAGATACCGGCGTGAGCTTTATCGGCAGGGGACTGCACGTCCGCGTCGATGTGCCGTTCAAACGGTCGGTAAAAGAGGCGCTGCGGAAAAGCGGTGAGAAATGTGCTGAGTGCTGCCCGACGGGGGCGCTG
>PUMZ01000207.1 GCA_003551565.1 Candidatus Brocadiaceae bacterium
AGATATAATCCGCCCCTTCCTTCCTGGCGGTCTCAACGATCATTTCAGCGGGGTTGCCCTCGACAATGATCAGTTCGTGAGATACGTCCCGGGCGAGTTCAAGTTCCTCCTTAATCTCTTCTCTGCTCAACTTTACTTCGTTTTCAAAAAACGCATGAAGTATGATAAGCTCTCCGTCGGACTGCCGGGCGATGCGGGCTGCTTCCTTCAGCGCTCTCTGCGATGCCGGGGACCCGTCCATCGCGACCATAAATCTGTAATTGCTCTTCACCGTCACCTTCGTCGGGTCGACTTTCCCTTTCTCGAGCATTCTTGGGGCCAGAAAGACCGTCCCGAAAGCTCCCGCCGGAGCGGTAAAGAGTATGGAGAGCACGGCAATGGCCAGTATGTACTCTCCGTGCGGGACGCCCATGGCCAGCGGTATGCCGCCAATCGCCGCCTGAACCGTGGCTTTTGCCATCTGGGCGATCACCATAAACCGGCGTTCACCGGTGTTGAGCGCCGAACCCCATGTGGACAGTGCCATGCCGGCCCACCTGCCTGCGGCCAGCCCTATGCCGATAATGGCAAGCCCTTTTAATCCGGCGTCGGCGGCAACCGTTATGTTGACCGCAGCTCCGATGAGGACAAACAGAAATATCTCACCGATGATCCAGATTTTATTCAGTTCCATGCGCAGGCGTCTCGCCAGTACGGCATCGGTTTCGAGCAGCGTGAAGCCCATAACCATGACGGCAAGGAAGCTGGAGTAAGGAAGGTAATTTTCGCCGAGAACGAGCAGTAATCCGAAGCCGAGGGTGATGATCAGATCATGAACAATATCTTCGGCAAGTTGTATCCGATGAAGGAGGCAATGTACGATTTTTCCGGCCAGGTAGCCAAAAAGTATGCCCAGAATCACATGGACCGGTATACTGATGACCTGAACCGACACGCTCTGCCCCATCTCGCCCAGGATCCAGCTCGTGAAAATCCCGAACATGGTTACCGCCGTGGCATCACTCGCTGTGCCACCGGCTAAAATCAGGTCGGGTATCCCCTTTTTTACGCCCCAACCCTCGGCTTTGAGCCGGAGCATGAGGGGAACTATAACCGCCGGAGACGCCGCGCAGATGATCCATCCAAGAAGCCAGCAGATCAACCAGTCCCAGCCCAGCAGCCAGCGGGCGGCCAGAGCAACAACCGAGGCTTCAATGATAGCTGGCAAAAAACCCAGCCGGAGCGCAACAGTGCCCTGGCCCAACAGTTTCTCCTTGTCGAGCCCGAGTCCTGCCTTCAGAAGGATGATCAGCAGGGCAAAGAGGCGAATTTCTTCGGAGATACCGAGTACCTCCTGTGGGAGGGCATCCAGGACGTGTGGGCCGAGGGCGACGCCTGCCAGCAGCATCCCGATGAGTTTGGGAAGCCCCAGTTTCCCGGCGGCTTCACCGGCAAGGAAACCGGCAGCAACTATAATCAAAAGCCCATACAACATGATAACACCTCCCTGATGAACGATTGTTGCGAAAAAATCACAGGAAGGAGTCATCAGCCGAGGCAGCATAGCTCGGCGGTTAAAGGCGAACCCCATCGCCGCCCGGCAGTATACCATCTGAGCGCTGTCCATGCAAAAAAACAACTGGTTGTCTTACTGTTCGGGTAGGTCAGGCAGGCTCTGCAGCCGGGATGGCGGGCGAAGATCCTGGAAATGCAGAACGACGGCAGAAAAATGGTTGAGTCGGTCCACCATTTGAGAGCGTTGGCGGGGCAACCTGATATAACGTTTCATCCAACAGCAATTGAGGCGAACAAACAACGCGATTCCCATTATTGTCTTACGGCATAGCGAATTCACAGAGTTGCATAAAATCCTGTATTTTTCTATAATTTCTCGATCGGCACGAGCCCGGGGAGTGTCGATAATAAGCTGTTTCAAAAAAGAATAACGGTCTTATAAAGATGCAAACAGGAGGAAATGCCGACAAGTGACGCAGCCAGATAACTCATGGCCGTCAGGCCGTCAGGGGAAGGAGCCCGGGGCGCCTGAACGCATCAGGGAAAGAATCATCAGGTTCTACGGCAAGCTCGACACCCCCTATCTGCCCCGTATGGTCGTACTCGGCGGGATCGTGGGGGTCGTGGGCGGACTCGGCGCCGTCATATTCCACCACCTGATACTCGGTTTCAAATATATCTTTTGGGGCGCCACTTCCACGGAAACGTTTCTGGAGTCGGTCCGCGCCCTCCCCTACCACTGGCGTCTGATTATACCCGCCATCGGCGGGCTCATTGTGGGGCCGCTGGTGACCTATGTCGTCAGAGAAGCAAAAGGACACGGCGTGCCGGAGGTGATGGAGGCGGTGGCGCTGAGGGGTGGTTCGATACGCTTCCGGGTGGCCCCGCTCAAAGCCGTCATATCGGCGGTATGCATCGGCTCCGGCGGCGCGGCCGGGCGTGAGGGGCCGATCGTGCAAATCGGCGCCACCTTCGGTTCGGCGATGGCCCGGTACCTGAAACTCACGCCCGAAAAGGTCGAGACGCTGCTCGGCGCCGGGGCAGCCGCAGGAATAGCCGGAACCTTCAATGCTCCGATGGCCGGTGTCATCTTCAGCACCGAGGTGCTGATCAA
>PUMZ01000051.1 GCA_003551565.1 Candidatus Brocadiaceae bacterium
CGAAACAACGAAACAGTTAATAATTTTTTCAAGAACAAACCATATCACCGGTTTGCTGGCTGTCTGTCTGGCAATCTGGAGCATGAGCGGCTTTGCCGGAAATCCTCCCGCCGAGTCAATTCAGGCCCGGCATGTGCTGGGTGACCTGGTTGCTATGAAAGGTTGGTCGGGACTGGACAAAACACCTGGCGCGGGTCCGGACGGCGAAGACGCCGTCCGACTGAATCTACCCGGTGATGCGGAATTTCTGTATCAGGCCAAAGACGGCGAGGGGATCGGCTGGGAGGCCTCCGAGGGGCGCTTCCCTCGCTACGATCCGGCCGGCGACTGGTGGGGCTGGCCGGTATTGGCGCTGGATGTCAAACTGCCGGAAGGGATGTCCGCAGCACGATTATCGTTCTCTCTTATTACTCCGGTGGATGAAAGAACGCAGGAAAAACGGGATGCGGACGTTATTCGGGATGTGTCACTGCGGGTGCCTGGCGGCGGCTGGCGCACGGTCTATGTGCCGGTCGAAGACTTTCGGTTGAACGAAGCGGTCACTCCGACTTATCTGTGTTACGTCCGTGGACTGCGGCTCGAGGCCGAAGGCGACAGCGCGGATGACGAGGGCGGCGATCTGCTGCTGGCCAACGCGCGCCTTCAACGTGGCCGGCGGATCGGACTGGTCGCACCGGTCAAGTCGAAGCCTGGTGATCCAGGCGAGACGATAGAGTACGAAGTTGCGGTTGCCAACAGTTCGAACGAACCGCAGGCGGTGGAGTTGCGGCTGGAGCGCGAGGGCGGCGAGGTTATGGTTACGAAAGTGGTGCCCGGCCATCTGGATCTTGAGCCCGGCGAAATCAGGACAGTTGCCGTGAAGGCGGAGATCCCGACCCCGGATACACCCGGTGTCCCGGGCGAGCTTCCCCGGGGCGGTCGCAAACGCTGGACGCTGAAAGCCGTTCCCGACGGCCGGGGCGATCTGGCCGAGGAAATAGAGCTGATCCATGTCATCCGGATGGAGCCGCCCTATATAGTACACAGCGAAAGCGACTGGGATGAGATCCGGGAGCTGGCTGAAAACGAGGAGTGGGCGGAAGAAGATGCCGGGAATCGGATTGACCGGGCCCGCAACTGGCAGCCGCGTGAATGGCAGTCGGGGAGAAGGGGAGATGTGGATCAGGCCTGGAACGCCGGCGTCGCCTGGCAACTTAGCAGGGAAAAGGAACTGGCCGAAAAGACAGCTGAATTCTTCCGTGCGTTCGCCGATCCTGAAACCGGCTATCCCGCGATCAAAGACGCTGACGGGGGCGGCGGCGGGATGGTTGGAGAGGGCACGTATTTCCGAAACGCGGTCCGCGCCTACGACGCGGTCCGCGACGCCGGTGTATTCACCGCCGAAGACGAGGAGAAAATAGAACGAGCCTTCCGTATCTACATAGACGAAATCAGTCGCAGGGTGAACCATGTCGGCAACCACCCCTTATCGGGAGTTACCGGCGCCCTGTATGCCGCCCTGGCCATCCAGGACTGGGAGCGGGCGGAACGCTTTATCGAAGGCCCCTGCGGCCTGTCCTGGCAGATCCGGCGCGGCATCATGGACGACGGCTGGACGGTGGAGGTTTCCACCGGCTATAACATGTTCTGCGCCCGGATGTTTACGGGTGCGGGGTTGGCTCTTCGCAAGTGGGGGGTGGAGATTCTGGAGGAGAAGTTCCCGGCCGCATATCACGAGTCGGTCGAAACCACCTCCCGGCCGGGCGAGGAAGGTCAGGCGTGGGGCGCGCCGGAGCGCGGCATGTACGCCTCCGCCTGGGGGCCTTCCCATCGTCCTTACCGGCAGGTTCGGGATATGTTCGATTCGGTGATCTCGCTGATCAACGAAACGGGCGGAATGGTCGGACTCAACGATTCTCACGGCGAAGGCGGACAGCCGAGCGGCAGTTTCAATATCGCCGCCTATGCTTACGGCGATCCGGAATACAAACGACTCGCAGGCGGTCGCGACCTGCTGTATCCGGTGGATCTTTCGGAGGCTGAAGAAAGAGACGAGGACGAGCTGCTGCCGAGCGCCCGGGCCGACAACGCAGGAGTGGCGATGCTCCGCTCGCAGGGTGTGGATTCAGCGCACGAACAGTATCAGGCGGTACTTAAGTATGGTTCCCACGGGTTGCATCACGGTCACTGGGACCGGACCCAGATGGTATATTTGCGGCGCTTCGGCAAACTGGCCACCCATACCCGGACCGCCTGGCACAGCTATGGCAACTTTTTGTATCAGATGTATGTCCAGACCTCAATGGCTCAATCGATGGTGATTGTCGACGGCAAAAACCAGTATCCGGCACCCAGCTATCCGTTGCTCTGGCATACCGGCGATCTGTTCCAGGCCGTAGCGGTGGAAAACAAAACCCGCTGGTCGAATCCGCGATTCCGCAGTGACCTTGCCAGCGATAAAGAATTAGAAGAAGGTGTGATGCGACGCGGAGAATTTGAAGTGGAGATCCCCGAGGACCCACCGGAGCCCGGGCACATGACCGAGTTCACCGAACCGGTGCGCTCCCGCCGACTGATGGCGGTGACCGACGACTACGTACTGGTTATGGACAATCTCCAGGGAGAAG